>NZ_DEQF01000024.1:0-12214 GCF_002360305.1 Streptococcus sp. UBA3373
AAATACATCGATAACAAAATTACCATGGATATTCCAGCTCACATTGATAGCGACATTATGGAAGAAATGCGTGGCTATGCAACAACAGCTTTTCGTGCTATCGGTGGCTGCGGTTTGTCACGTTGTGATTTCTTCTTAACAGAAGACGGCCACGTTTACCTCAACGAACTAAACACCATGCCAGGTTTCACCCAATGGTCAATGTACCCACTGCTTTGGGAAAACATGGGACTTCCATACTCTGATTTGATTGAGCAATTGGTAGAACTCGCTAAAGAAATGTTTGACAAACGCGAAAGCCATTTGATTTAAGACGAAAAAGCACCCTCGAGGTGTTTTTTTATGCACAAAATAACCTCAGAGATGGGATAACTCTCTGAGGTTGTTTATTAAGGTAAGTTGGCGAGTTTGCGCAATTCTGGAATCGTCTGCAAACGTGGAATCACTAACATGGTAATGATAATACGTAGTGGTATTTCAAAGATTTTCAACCAACGCCCTGACAAGTACTGCGCCCAGAAAGGAACACCAAAGTAAATCTGAATGAGGAGTGGGGTGAAAATAAAGGTCCCGATTAACATAATCACGACAGTCGCTAGCGTCACATGAAGCCAGTCTTTTTTACTTGACCAACTTAGAGGCTTTTCATAAAAGAAATAACCGTAGAGAAAGCCTTGAACGGCTTCCATCAAGGTCCACCAAATGATGAAATTACCAGCACCGCTCGATAAGTTATCCACCACATCGAGAATACCTAGACTGATAAATGCCCAAAAAGGACCTGCGATCATTCCGATAATCGTGTTGACAATAAAGGTCAAACTAATCACCAATTGTTGTGGGATAATCGGAATAGAGAACTTACTAACGATGAAAGCAAGGGCAATAAGCATCGCCAAGCTAACTAGTCGTTTAGGGGTTAATGGGGGTGTTTTAAAAATAGAATGCATTTTGGCTCCTTTAATCAAAAGTAGAGCTGTTAACATTAACAGCGGATGCAATGGCTCACCGCGCAAATTGCTTCGTTGTGTGACAACATCCCATTCACACACACTTAACGCGAACCATTTACTCTGTGCAAAAAAACTTTGCAACTACAATTGTACCATAAAAATCCAACAAGAAGGGGGATTTTATGATATAATGAAAAGGTTAATAATAGATTTTTTATGAAGGATTCAAAATGAAATTAACATTGCATGAAGTGGCCAAAGTTGTTGGCGCTAAAAATACGATCTCAGAGTTTGATGACGTTCCCCTGCACCAAATCGAATTTGATAGTCGCAAGATTCAAAAAGGGGACTTGTTTTTGCCTTTGAAGGGTGCACGTGATGGGCATGATTTTATTGAAACGGCTTTTGAAAATGGTGCCGTTGCAACCTTTTCAGAACGCGAATTGAGCCACCACCCCTATCTTTTGGTGGACGATTGTTTGGAGGCCTTCCAACGCCTAGCCCAATACTACCTTGAAAAACAACGTGTTGACGTGATTGCCGTGACAGGCTCAAACGGAAAAACAACCACAAAAGACATGATTGCAGCGGTTTTGTCAACCGAATACAAAACCTACAAGACACAAGGCAATTACAACAATGAAATTGGCTTGCCTTACACTGTCTTGCACATGCCTGATGACACGGAAAAAATCGTGCTTGAGATGGGTCAAGACCACATGGGCGACATTCACCTCCTATCTCAATTGGCTAAACCTCACATTGGCGTGGTTACCTTGATTGGTGAAGCCCACCTTGAATTTTTCGGTAGCCGTGACCAAATTGCCAAAGGTAAAATGCAAATCGTTGATGGCATGGATTCTGATGGGATTTTGATTGCACCAGCAGACCCGATTATCGACCCATATTTGCCAACACGCCAAATGGTGATGCGATTTGGCGATGGTGCAGAAATTTTTGTCAAAGACCTGCAAGAAAGCAAGCACTCGCTGACCTTTACCACTAATGTGGTTAACCGTCCCATCACCTTGCCAGTGCCTGGAAAATACAATGCCACAAATGCCATGGTAGCCGCTTACGTTGGGAAATTATTGGCCATTGCTGACGATGATATCGTTGAAGCCCTTGAAAACATCGAATTGACTCGCAACCGCACAGAGTGGAAAAAAGCTGCCAACGGTGCCGATATTCTTTCAGATGTTTACAATGCCAACCCAACAGCCATGCGTTTGATTTTAGAAACCTTTACCAAAATCCCTGCCAATGAAGGTGGGAAAAAAATCGCTGTGCTAGCAGATATGAAAGAACTTGGCGAACAATCTGTGGACCTTCATAAACAGATGATTATGAGCCTATCACCTGACCAATTAGACACCCTTATTTTCTACGGTGAAGACATTGCCGAGCTTGCCCAATTAGCCAGCCAAATGTTCCCAATCGGGAAAGTGTATTATTTCAAGAAAACAGCAGATGAGGACCAATTTGACCTCATGCTAGAAACCCTTCAAAAAGTCTTGCAGCCAGCAGATCAAGTGCTTTTGAAAGGCAGCAATTCCATGCATTTGGCTAAAGTCGTGGAAGCTTTGGAAAACGAAGTGTGACAAAGCTGAGGAAGAGTTGTTGAATTAGGCTTTAATTTTCGTTATAATAATAGAGTTATGGGTTTCATAGCTCTATTTTTGTAATGAGCGTGGTCTTCAATGAATGACAAGTGACTAAAAAACGAATAAGGAAAGACAATGACAATTCAAGACGATATTAAAAAACGCCGTACCTTTGCCATCATCAGTCACCCAGATGCTGGTAAAACGACGATTACAGAACAATTGCTTTACTTTGGTGGTGAGATTCGCGAGGCGGGTACTGTCAAAGGGAAAAAAACAGGAAATTTCGCCAAATCAGACTGGATGGATATTGAAAAACAACGTGGGATTTCAGTAACTTCATCAGTAATGCAATTTGATTATGCAGACAAACGCGTGAATATCCTAGACACCCCAGGGCACGAGGACTTTTCAGAAGACACCTACCGTACCTTGATGGCGGTAGATGCTGCGGTAATGGTGGTTGACTCAGCCAAAGGTATCGAAGCACAAACCAAAAAATTATTTGAAGTTGTCAAACACCGCAATATCCCTGTTTTCACCTTCATCAACAAATTGGACCGTGATGGACGTGAACCCCTTGATTTGCTAGAAGAATTGGAAGAAGTGCTTGGCATTGCCAGCTACCCAATGAACTGGCCAATTGGTATGGGAAAATCTTTTGAAGGGCTTTATGATTTGTACAACCAACGCTTAGAACTCTACAAAGGTGACGAGCGTTTTGCAGACCTAGCAGACGGTGACAAACTCTTTGCCAACAACCCCTTCTACCAACAAGTTTTAGAAGACGTTGAATTGCTAGAAGAAGCAGGAAATGAATTTTCTGAAGAAGCTATCTTGTCAGGTGACTTGACGCCTGTATTCTTTGGTTCTGCCTTGACGAACTTTGGGGTGCAAACCTTCCTAGATACCTTCTTGAAATTCGCTCCAGAACCACACGGCCACAAGACCACAGATGGCACGGTCATCGACCCTTACGACAAAGATTTTTCAGGGTTTGTCTTTAAAATCCAAGCCAACATGGACCCACGCCACCGTGACCGCATCGCCTTTGTCCGCATCGTTTCAGGTGAATTTGAACGCGGCATGAGTGTCAATCTAGCCCGTACGAAAAAATCAGTGAAACTCTCAAACGTCACACAGTTCATGGCCGAATCACGTGAAAATGTTGAAAATGCTGTTGCCGGTGATATTATCGGGGTTTACGATACAGGAACTTACCAAGTCGGTGATACCCTAACTGTCGGTAAAAACAAATTTGAATTTGAACCCCTCCCAACCTTCACCCCTGAATTGTTCATGAAAGTGGCTGCCAAAAATGTCATGAAACAAAAATCCTTCCATAAAGGGATTGAACAATTGGTGCAAGAAGGGGCTATCCAGCTGTACAAAAACTACCAAACAGGCGAGTACATGCTTGGTGCCGTTGGTCAGTTGCAGTTTGAAGTTTTCAAACACCGCATGGAGAATGAATACAATGCCGAAGTGGTCATGACCTCAATGGGTAAAAAGACTGTCCGCTGGATTAAACCAGAAGACCTTGATGAACGCATGTCATCAAGCCGCAACATCTTGGCAAAAGACCGCTTTGACCAACCCGTTTTCCTTTTTGAAAACGACTTTGCTTTGCGTTGGTTTGCGGATAAATACCCAGACGTTGACCTCGAAGAAAAAATGTAATAAAACCAAAGAGAAAGGCTGACACAGACGCTTTTCTCTTCTTTTTATGCCCTTATAAATCTTCAAAAAGTGAGAAAAGTAAAATTATGATGGGAATGACCATGTTTTCTATCTTTTTGATTAGGAATATGGTACACTAGATGAGTTGTTAGATAACGACAGTAAAGTTTAATAAGGCAGCTTCGCACTGCCTTTTAGAAAAGAGAACATTTTGAAATTTACAGAACTTCATTTATCAGAAAACATTCTTAAAGCGGTGGAAAAAGCAGGTTTTGAAGAACCATCACCAATCCAAGAATTAACCATTCCTTTAGCCTTAGAAGGCAAGGATGTTATTGGACAAGCCCAAACAGGTACCGGAAAAACAGCAGCTTTTGGCTTGCCAACACTAGACAAAATCGACACCAGTCGCCACGTTGTTCAAGCCCTCGTTATTGCCCCAACGCGTGAATTAGCCGTCCAAGGACAAGAAGAATTATTCCGTTTTGGTCGTGAAAAAGGGGTCAAAGTTCGCTCTGTTTACGGTGGCTCAAGCATTGAAAAACAAATTAAAGCCCTTCGCTCAGGTGCCCACATCGTTGTCGGAACACCAGGACGCTTGCTTGACTTGATTAAACGCAAAGCCTTGAAATTAGACCACGTGGAAACCCTTATCCTTGATGAAGCAGACGAAATGCTCAACATGGGCTTCCTTGAAGATATTGAAGCGATTATCAGCCGTGTGCCTGAGAACCGTCAAACCCTCCTCTTCTCAGCAACCATGCCAGAAGCCATCAAACGCATCGGTGTCAAATTCATGTATGACCCAGAACATGTACGCGTGGCAGCCAAAGAATTAACCACTAACTTGGTGGACCAATACTATATCCGTGTTAAAGAACAAGAAAAATTTGACACCATGACACGTTTAATCGACGTGGAACGCCCAGAATTAGCCATCGTCTTTGGCCGTACCAAACGCCGCGTGGACGAATTAACCCGTGGCTTGAAATTGCGTGGCTATCGTGCCGAAGGCATTCACGGTGACCTTGACCAAGGCAAACGCCTCCGTGTCCTTCGTGATTTTAAAAATGATAACATCGACATCTTGGTAGCGACAGATGTTGCGGCGCGTGGGCTTGACATCTCAGGTGTGACCCACGTTTACAACTATGATATTCCGCAAGACCCTGAAAGCTACGTTCACCGTATCGGTCGTACAGGTCGTGCTGGTAAACACGGTCAATCTGTCACATTTGTGGCACCAAATGAAATGGGTTACTTGTCAATCATCGAAAAATTAACCAAGAAACGCATGAAAGGCTTGAAACCAGCGACAGCAGAAGAAGCTTTCAAAGCTAAGAAAAAAGTGGCTCTTAAGAAAATCGAGCGTGATTTTGCAGATGAAACCGTTCGTGCAAGCTTTGACAAATTCAAAGGCGACGCTATCAAGCTAGCAGCTGAATTCACCCCTGAAGAATTGGCGCTTTATATTCTTAGCTTGACTGTGAAAGACCCTGAAAGCTTGCCAAAAATTGAAATTGCGCGTGAAAAACCATTGCCATTCAAACCATCAGGTGCTCACAACAATGACCGCAAAGGTGGACGTGGTCGCGACAATCGTCGTGGTAACCGCTCTGACAGACGCCGTGATAACCGCGACAACCACTACGAATTCAAACGCACCTCTTCTAAAAATAAGCGTGACTTCCAAAGCAAAGACAACAAACGTCCTCATCGCACATCAAGTGAGAAAAAAGCAGGCTTTGTTATTCGCAATAAAGGGGAACGTTGACCAAAATTTTATCAAAAAAGACTTTGTTTCATGAAACGAAGTCCTTTTTTGTGTAAAAAATAGCAGAAAAAGATAGATGTTAGTGAATATTTTTTCAGAAAGTTTCACATAAACTATTTGTAAAATTCTTGTAAAGTTACTGCAAAAAACTCTGAGTTCTTTTGTTTGATAAATCTAATGTTTAAGATTTATAATGTATTTTAGAATAAGTTAGAAGATATTTTTGGTTGTTTTTTAGTTCTTGTTTTTGTCTCTTTACATTAAAATAAATAAAAAATTCTGAAAAATAGAAGAAAAACACTGCATGGGTTAAGAAAAAAAGTTGATTTTTTTACGTTTTAAGTAAAGTAAAAGATATAAAATGAGAATTAAACATCAATTTTAATCATAATTAACTTATTTTTGTTTATAAAAAATTCTGATAATTTTAAAAATATGAATTTGCAAAAACATTGCTTTTGTAATATTTAAAGGAGGTGCTACCTTGTAGAGATGTGTTGCATAGGAGTAAAATATATAATTATTTATGTTTAATTGTATAAAAATGATACAACGATTTCTTTGTATCAAGAAAAAGAAAAGAAACAGTTTTAATATTATGGAGGTTACAATGAATAAACCTAAGCAATCCAAATCAAGTTTTAATTGATACAAATCACGTCAACGTTTTTCAATTAGAAAGTACCATTTTGGTGCTGCTAGCGTCTTGCTAGGTGCAGCACTTGTATTAGGTGGTGGGCAAGTAGCAGCCGACGAACCTAGTGCTTCTAACGACATCAAAGTAGTTGTTACTCAGACAGCTGACGAGGATGCTCCTACAAAAGCGCAAGAAGGGACAAAAGAGTCAATCACAACACCAGCTACTGAAGTAAGTGCAACGGAAAGCAAAACAGAAGAAGTTACTCCAGAAGGCACAAGCAGCTCTACTGCAACAGAAACAACGGAAAGCTCAGTTGTCGCATCTGCTGACACAACAGAAGAAACAACACCATCTGTTGAAGAAAGCAAAACCGAAGCTTCTAGCGATGTAACAGAAGAAAGCACAGCGCCTTCCGTCGAAGAAAGCAAAGAAGCTGAAACAGCACCTTCTGTTGAGGAAAACAAAACAGAAAACCAAGAAAGCACAGCTTAAAGCAAAACAGAAACTTCAGAAGACAAAGCAGAAGAAGTAGCTCCAACAACAGCCACAATAACTTCTGCAACAGAAACAACTGAAAAAGAAGTGACACCAACTGTTGAGACAACTCCAGAGCTGACAACTACAGTCGCAATGCCTGCTAGTGAAACAAGTCAAGAAACAACACCAAAAATCACAGACCTAACACCTGATGAAATCAAAGTGTTGACAACGTCACAATTAGCTAAAATGGACCTTTCAAACACCATTTTGGCATCATTGACTTTTGAACAAAGCAAGGCACTTACCCTTAACAAAGACTATCAACGCTTAGGCTCAGGCGGAAGCGTTAGCGAATCAGGCGACCGCTTCTTTGCTAATGTCCAAGGTGGTACACCAGTCAACAACGTCAACACCTTCCGTCCAAGCGTGACCTACGAATCTAACCAAGCGGTCTCTGACTTTGTCAATGGTACAGACATCCAGCTTGCTACTCCAACAACTGGTGAACACAGTTCTCAAACAATAAGTGGCTCTCTATGGCATGATGGAGGGGTTATCAATACTTATAATAAAGCAGCTGCCGAATCAGATCAAAACTTTGGTTGGAAACCAATCGGCAACTATGTTCAAGTCGGAACGAACTTCTGGGGAGATAAAGACAACAGTATTGTACGTCCTGAGAAAGATCAAAATTACATCATCCTTGGTAAATACCAATCAGGCAAAAATAATCAGCTGGTTGATGGTTATGAAGGGGTTTACCAAGATATCACAGTCGCTCCTGGTGGTGAATTTGTCTTTAAAACAATTGCTACTTTAGCTGGCAGTGGAACTACTTATCAAACTTCAGAAACATCACAATTTGGAGTGACTATTGTTGCTCTTGATAAAGATGGTAAAGAAACAGAGACAGTTTTCTTCACCAAAACAGATGGGTATAAATTTGATTTCCTAGACGGTAAGTATAGTGTAATGGTGAATGTCCCAACGACTGTTAATAAGATCCGTGTTAAGATTACCCCAGGTAAAAGTAGTGCATTTAACACGTCTTATAATAGTGTCGATACCTATGGTCTAGCTCTTGTCAGTGCCAAAGATTGGGTTGGTTCAGCTATTACTTCTGATTATAACAGTGCTGAGACAAACAAGTATGCTATCGCTGGTGATACGGTAGTCTTTGATAACATCGGTATCGAAAATGATGGACAGTTGAAAGCTAATGTAACCTATACGGTTAATAGCGAAGGTATGACAGGAATCACCTTAAAACCAACAACAGATGGCAGCTCTAGTTCAACGTCATTAGCCAGTAAAAATAATACATCAGTTTCGATTACAGAAACCGTAGGGGGGTAACCCAAGCCGAGTTGAAGAGGTTGGAGCTGCAACCCAAACAAATTATAACGGTTGGTATGCTATCTCTGGTTATACCCCTGATACTGATTACGCTTATGAAAAAGACTACAAGTTTGAAGTGGAAACTTCAGATACAATCGATAAGGAAAACATCTACTACCTTAAAGGGCAATTGAGTTACTATACAAACCACGTGTCACAATTTATCAATATTTATTCGATTTATACTGAAAAAGTAGCTACAGTTGCTGATAAGACTAAGGATAGAGAAACTATCACGGCTAAACTTGACCCGGGTACTTTGACTGTTTATCCAAAAGCAACCGCTAAGATAGACAACGTCTTCCGTGTGGGTGGTACTGTTCCAGAGGCAGCAGACATGATTAACGATAAAATCAAAGCTGCTCTTGAAGACAGTTCAGCAACAGTGACTTATGCTTGGAAAACAGCTCTAAGCACAGATGCAGCCAACACATACGCAACTGGTGTCATCACTGCGACTTACACTTTCCCAGACGGAACAACAAGAACAGTTGATGTTTCAGTAGAAGCTGAAGTTGTTGACGTAAGTAAACTGCAAGAACTTGTTGATAACGCTGAAACAATTCGCCAATCACCACTTTATACAGAAGCTGATGATGCGGAGAAAGCTGCTTATGACAAATCTATCGAAGAAGCACAAACAATCCTCAACGATAAAACTTCTCGTCAAACAGCTGTTGATACAGGTGTAACCAACATCACTAATGACGCTAAGACAGGTTCTTACGACCAATTGAACGGTTGGACAAACCTTAACCAAGCGAAGAAAGATGCTCTTGATGAAGTCAAAGCTGATGCGGAACTCTTGCAAAATAGCATAGGCAGTGGTTACCTAGGTGAGAAATTACCTGAAGCAAGTCAAACCAAATACAAAGACGCTATCCAAGCTGTCGTTGACCAATTGGCTAAAGACATCGAAGCTGCTGAAGGTGATGATTTAAGTGTCGAAACTGGTGGTGCACAAACCATCGCAAAAGTTGAAGAACTTAAAGCAGAAGCTAATGCTAAGATCCAATTGATCAACTATCAAGCACAACTTGAAGCGAAGAAACAAGACATTGCTGATAAAATAAACGCTAACACTGAAGCAACTGATGAAGAAAAAGCGGCTGCATTGAAATTATTGGACGCTGAGTACAACGAAGCTGCTGAAAAACTTATCAATGCTGCACCATCATCAGTACCTGAAACAAGCTCTGAAAATGCTGATTTGAAGAAAATTGTTGATACTTCACTTAACGATGACTATTTAACACCTGAACGTAAAGCAGCTGCTAAACAAGTCATTGAAGAAGTTTACGCAAGTAAACAAAAAGAACTTCAAAACACACCAAACGCAACGCAAGAAGAAATCGAGGCTGCACTTGCTAAATTGGACGAAGAAAAAGCCAATACTTTGGCAGCTATTGATGCAGCTACTACAAATGCTGGTGTTGATACTGCTCGTGCTAACGGTGTAGAAGCTATCCTTGCTGTTGAAGTAAACCCAACTGCTAAACAAGATGCAGAAAAAGCTATCGATGATTACGCTGCACAAAAAATTGCAGAATACCAAGAAAGCTTGAAAGGTCTAAGCCCAGACCAAACGCCAACACAAGATGAGCAAGATGCTTACATCGCTGCTGTTAAGGCAACTGCAGAAGCAGAAAAAGCAAAAGTTGAAGCAGCCTTTGCTAATGGAGCACATCCAGATGCTGATACCCTTTCAGGATTAGTGACAGACGCGAAAGCAGAAATCGACAAAGTTACTCCTGAAAACAACAAGAAAGCAAATGCTATCTCAGCAATTGAAAAGATTGCAGCTGATAAATTAGCAACTATTACTGCGGAAAATTATCCAAACGCAACTGAAGAAGAACTTCAAGCTGCTAGAGATGCCGTAAACAAAGAAAAAGAAGCTGCTAAAGATGCCATCCAAAAAGCCGCTGAATTAGCTAAATCTAAGATTGACAACTCTGACGATAACTCAGCCGTTGATACAGCTAAGACACAAGGTATGAATGCCATCGCTGAAATCGTAGAAACTCCTACAACACCTGAAAATGCTAAGAATGCTATCGACGCAGCTGCTGCAGCTAAGATTGAAACAATCAACAA
This sequence comes from Streptococcus sp. UBA3373, assembly GCF_002360305.1. Lineage (NCBI taxonomy): Bacteria > Bacillati > Bacillota > Bacilli > Lactobacillales > Streptococcaceae > Streptococcus > Streptococcus sp. UBA3373. The sequence continues at coordinate 10,627 of NZ_DEQF01000024.1, forward strand.
ACGTACTGATTTAACAGACGAAGAAAAAGCTGAAGCTATCGCTGAAGTTGAGAAAATGGCAACTGCTGGTAAAGAAGCATTTGACAAAGCAACTGACTTGGATGGTATTGCTCAAGTTCAAAAAAACACTATCCAAGATATTATCAACTACAACCCAGAAAGCATGAAAGAAAAAGCTAAAGATGCGATCGACCAAGCTGCTGCTGACCGCATTGCTGAAATTGTAGCTGATAAGACAGCAACAGACGAAGAAAAAGCTGCAGCTATTCAAAAAGTTCAAGACGCTGCCGCTGACGCTCGTAAGAACATTGACGCTGCCACAGATAAAGCTGGTATCACTGCCGCTGAAACTGCTGGTGAACAAGCTATCAAAGATGTTCCATTTAACCCAACAGACAAAGCTGACGCTAAGAAAGCTCTTCAAGATGCCGCAGATGCTAAGAAAGAAGCTATCAACGCTGGCAACATGACAGACGAAGAAAAAGCTGCAGCTATTCAAGCTGTTGATGATGCATTGAACAAAGCAACCAACGCTATTGACAATACATCTACAATTGGTGGTGTTGATTACTACAAAGAAGCTGGTATCGATGAAATCAACAAGATTCCAACTGAATCAACTAAGAAACCAGCTGCTACTGCAGAAATCGACAAAGCCGCTGAAGATGCTAAGAATACCGTTGACGCAGATTCTCGTCTAACAGATGAAGAAAAACAAGCTGCTAAAGAAGCTATCGATAAAGCTGCTCAAACTGCTAAAGACGCTATCGATAAAGACAGCACAGACGCTCAAGTTGACGCAGATACTGATGCAGGTAAGAAAGAAATTGAAAGCTTGATTCCAACAGCATCAGCTAAGAAAGACGCTGCTGACGCTGAAATCGACAAAGCTGCTCAAGATGCTAAAGCAGAAGTAGATAATAATTCTTATCTATCAGATGACGAAAAACAAGCAGCTAAAGATGCAATTGACAAAGCTGCCCAAGCTGCTAAGGATGCGATCGATGCTTCAACTACTAATGCTCAAGTAGATGCTGTCACTGAAGCAGGTAAACAAGCGATTAAAGATCTTATCCCTCAAAAACAAGCACCATCAGACGAACCAGTAGCTCCTGAGGTACCAGAAGTACCATCAGATTCAGATAACTCTGGTGACGGTGGTATGGTGACTCCTGAGGCACCTTCAGATTCAGACGCAGATCACTCAGATAATGCTGGTATGGAAGCTCCAAAAGCTCCTGCAACATCATCAAGCTCTGCTGATGCTAAAGGTACTCAATCTTCACAAGCTCCTTTTACAGCTAACGCTCTTGTCGTAGGTAACGGTGTTGATTCAAGCCAAGCAACTCTTCCTAAGACTGTTCAAGCCGAAGATAGAAATCTCCTTGCCCTTGGTGCAAGCATGATCCTAGGTGCATTCGGACTACTAGCTGGCAGAAGAAAAAGAGAAGATGAAGAATAAAAAAATCTAGTACACTCACTTTGGCAAACAACTCTTAATCATATCTTTCACAACACTAGATTTTTTAGAGGAGGTCAGTTTTGACCTTCTCTTTTTTAAGTAAAAAAATCGGCTCATTGTCAACTG
>NZ_DEQF01000020.1:0-11230 GCF_002360305.1 Streptococcus sp. UBA3373
CTGCTTCCATCCCTGCTATGTCGCTCTTCATCCGGTTAGTGAAAGGAATATTATATTGATTCATCAAATAAGAGTTCCCAACGAGGACTTGGTGATTTTGAATACGAGCAACAACTCCCCCACCTTGAACGACCTCTGTTGAGTCAATGACCTCTACTACAGAATCTGAGTAATGGTTCACAATTGCTTTCGCGAGCGGATGATCTGATTCTCTCTCAACACTAGCCAGTAAGCTCTCAGCAAGACTCCTATCACTGCTATAATAGATTGTCTGTGCAACCTGAGGGTTACCATAAGTTAATGTTCCTGTTTTATCAAATAACATTGTATCAACTTTACTAAAGTTTGTAATGACATCACTACCCTTAAATAAAATACCATGTCTTGCGCCATTTCCAATCCCTGACACATTTGAAACTGGTACGCCAATAACCAGTGCACCAGGACATCCAAGAACCAAAATAGTAACGGCTAACTCAATATTGTTGCTAATAAGCCAAACAATAATCGCTAACACTAAAACTGAAGGAGTATAGTATCTTGAAAATTGGTCAATAAATCTCTCAGCTTTTGACTTGCTGTCCTGTGCTTCTTCTACTAATTCAATAATTTTCCCAAAAGTTGTATCTTCCCCAATCTTCTCAGCACGTATTTGTATAGTGCCATTTTCGAGAATGGTACCAGCAAAAACTTTATCTCTTAAACCTTTAGAGACTGGAATAGATTCGCCCGTAATACTTGCTTCATTTGCAGTACCAGAGCCAAATATCACTTCACCGTCAACTGGGATCTTTCCACCAGTTTTTACTAAAAGAATATCTTCTTCATTAACCTCTTCAACTGATACCTCTTCAAAGTCACCATTATGTAGTTTACGAAAAGTAGTCTCTGGTACCATCTCCACGAGATTCTTAATCGCAGAACGTGTCTTGGCTAATGTTCTTTGTTCTAAGTATGCACCAAATAGGAAGAGAAAAGCTACAATAGCTGATTCTTCAAACTCTTTAATAACGAATGCCCCTAAAATAGCAAGAGTTACTAAGAGATCTATGCTAATTACCTTAACTCTAAGAGCTTGATAGGCTTGAATAAAAATTGGTAAACCGCCTACTAATGAAGCTACAAACAGTAGATAAGCTGAGCCCTGCTCACTACTAAAAACCCATTTGGATGAAAAAGCAAGTATAATAAGAACACCAGTTATTGCTGTCAACCAATTCCGATAACGTGATAACCATTTTTGCATGATTTCTACCTCCTTTATTATATCCAGTATAACCGAGCATAGAAATATAATAATTGATTTATATCAAGTTTTAAAAATACTAGAATGTCTAGATTGTTTCAAATACATCTAACTATCTTCAATTGATTTAATGATATTAATCATAGAATTATATTTTTATAATTCTATTCAGTTACGATAGTGTCAGTTCTAAAAATTTTGACTATAAAAAAATCTTCTGTATATTTCCGAATCTTTATTTAAGAATTGCTTTAACACGTTCCTGCAAAACAGGAATAACCTGATCTAGAAACCAAGGATTTTTGGACTGCCAAATATTATTACGTGGCGAAGGGGGTGCACAAGGGGGAAAAATTCAGGTAGATATCTATCGAAATTTTTTACAGTATTGGTTAATGTTTCCGTCGATCTTTGTTTTAAGTAATATCATTGAGCATAGGCACCAATCAAAAGTATTAATTGTTTATTTGGCATGAGATCTAATGTTTTCTTATGCCATTTTTCTGCAAATCCTTTTCTTGGAGGTAAGTCCCCCGTTTTACCTTTTCCAGGAAAATAATAATCCATTGGGACCACTGCGAAATATCCAGAATCATAAAAACATTCTCTATCAATACCTAACCATTCACGAAGGTTATCGCCGCTTAAATCATTGAATAATATACCTAACTCTTGAGCATGAATCCCCGGTTCTTGTGCTATGATTATAATTTTAGCAGTATTTTTCAACCCTTGCCAAGGATGCATTAGCTTCTGAAAAATTCGCCTTTGTCACTAGGGCTGGTATTTACAAAGACAAATCAGACGATGAGTGTTTTGCCCTTCTTGTAGAACGTTGCGAACACCAAATGATAACAAGAGTTTAAAAAAGAGAGTGCTAAACTCTCTTTTTTGCTTACATGAGTTCGTTGAAATCCCAAACTTCTGTCCAACCTTCATAAAAATCAGGCTCGTGACACACCATCAAAATGCTGCCTTTATAGGCTTGTAAGGCGCGTTTGAGTTCGTCCTTGGCATCAACATCTAAGTGGTTAGTTGGCTCGTCCAGAACAAGCACATTATTTTCACGGTTCATCAAGAGACAAAAACGCACTTTGGCTTGTTCCCCACCTGACAAAACTTGGATTTGGCTTTCAATGTGTTTTGACGTTAATCCACAGCGAGCAAGGGCTGCACGCACTTCAGCTTGGTTGAGCGCTGGAAAAGCTTCCCACACGGCTTCAAGTGGGGTTTGGCGATTGCCTGAGGCGACTTCTTGCTCGAAATAGCCTAATTCGATGTAATCCCCACGTTCCACACTGCCTGAAAGCGGCGGAATAATACCCAAGAGGCTCTTAAGTAGGGTGGTTTTTCCGATACCGTTTGCTCCGATGATAGCCACTTTTTGATTGCGTTCAAAGGTCAAATTGAGCGGCTTAGTCAAAGGACGGTCGTAACCAATCTCTAAATCATGCGTTTGGAAAATAAAACGGCTTGGCGTCCGTGATTCTTTGAATTCAAAAGATGGTTTTGGCTTTTCAGCCTGCAATTCGATGCGCTCCATTTTGTCCAATTTTTTCTGACGGGACATGGCCATGTTTCGAGTGGCCACACGCGCTTTGTTGCGGTTGACAAAATCTTGCAAATCAGCAATTTCCTTTTGTTGGCGCTCATAAGCTGCTTCCAACTGAGCTTTTTTCATGGCATAAACCGCTTGGAAATTGTCATAATCACCCGTGTAACGTACCAAATCATGATTTTCCACATGGTAAACGATATTAATCACGTCATTTAAAAATGGAATATCGTGTGAAATCAAGACAAAGGCATTTTCATAATTTTGCAAGTAACGTTTCAACCACTCGATATGCTCGGCATCAAGGTAGTTGGTCGGCTCGTCCAAAAGTAAAATATCAGGTTTTTCAAGCAAAAGTTTAGCCAAGAGGACCTTGGTCCGTTGACCACCTGAGAGTTCTGTCACGTCTGACTCCATGCCAAAATCCATAACACCAAGGGCACGCGCCACCTCGTCAATTTTCGCGTCTAAGGTGTAAAAATCACGGGATTCTAGGCGGTCTTGCAATTCTCCAACTTCTTCCATGAGGGCATCCACATCTGCTCCCTCGTCTGCCATAGACAGGTAAATGGCATTGATGCGTTCTTCGGTTTTAAACAGTTCATCAAAAGCTGTTCGCAACACGTCACGCACTGTCATACCTGCTTCAAGAACCGTGTGTTGGTCCAAATAACCAGCTGTCACGTATTTTGACCATTCGACCTTGCCTTCATCAGGTTGCAAGTGCCCAGTGACGATGCTCATAAAGGTAGATTTCCCCTCACCATTGGCACCAACCAGTCCAATATGCTCTCCTTTCAACAGACGAAAAGACACGTCCTCAAAAATGGTACGCTCGCCAAAACCATGGCTTAAATGTTTAACTTCTAAAATACTCATTACTCGTAAACTTTCATTATTTTTTCATTTGACATGGGTTTCGTCAAACGAATCTTTTCAATTATAGCATGACTTTAAATCTGAAATCAATGACTTCTTCTTAAAACCGCATAGGAAAAGCCCTCGTTTCGAGGGCTTATGTTATTAATTTGAAACTGTACGAGTTTGCGTGTGTTGGCGAGCAAAGACTTGTTTTAGCAAAGGATAGAGAATCGGAACAGCGATGATGGTAACCAAAGCCGAACCAATAGTGCCACCGATTTTAACCACAGCTGTCAAGAAAGCAACTTGGAGATTGAGTCCGCCAACCAGACTGTTGATAAGGGTGTATTTGATGAGGTTGCTGATGATTTTAGTCAAAGCAGCTACGACACCAACGACAATCACATTGCGCGTGGTGTCTTTGGATTGCATTAGTCCTTCAAAAACCAAGTGAAGAACGGCACAGACAATCAAAGATTCTAAAATGGTAATCCAGACTTCTGCAGCGTAGCCATTGAGAACATCAAACAAGCCAAGCCCAACGGCAGCTACCAAGGCGCCTAAGCGTGACCCATAAAGCAAAACGGCGACAACGACTAAGGCATTTCCAAAATGAACGAATTGGGCACCCATAGGGATACGCAAACATTGAACGCTGACAAAGATTAAGGCAGCATAAAGACTGAGTTCGACAAGTTGACGTGTGGTGAGATGTTTCATTCCTTTTCCTCCTTTAAAACCATCAAACGACTCGCTAAATCGCCCAAATAAGGCTCATAGCACAGCCCCCATTTGATATCACGCTCTAGCTCTAAGGTCAGTGACAAAATCTTATCAATGATATCAAGTGCTAATGTGGCAACAGCATCCAAAGATAAACCATGAAAATACCCAGCGGCTAAGATAGCACTTAAAACATCACCCGTCCCAAAGAAATTCTGCGGGTAGGCTTTGACAAAATGATACGAAACACTCGCCTTTTCCCTATCCCAATGAGCCAAACCGATGCTTCCGGCCTCAAAAGACACTCCTGTCAAAATAATATGCTTATTGTTCAAGGGAGTTAGTTGCGTCAATAAGTGCTCGATAGCCTCTTGGTCATAAGCATCACCAAGATAAGGCACATCAGCTAACAAGCAAGCTTCCGTGAGATTGGGCGTGATGATATCAGCCTCTTGGCAAAAAGCACGCATGGCTGCCACAAAACTCTGCTCATACCCAGCATACAACCATCCATTATCCGCCATAATAGGGTCTACAAAACGCACTAAACCTTTTTGAGAAGCAAAATCAGCTATTTGTTGCAACTGTTCTGGTGACTTGACGTAGCCTGTCATTAACCCGTCTGCTTGAAAGGGAAGCTGACGCCATTGGCTGAGAAAGCCTGCTGTCGCATCGGTTAAATCGGTGATGCTAATGTTCTCAAAGCCACCCGTATGCGAGGACAAAAGAACGGTTGGCAAGGGAATGACTTCGATTTGGCAGGCTGACAAAATGGGGAGTGCTGCTGATAAAGCAACTTTGCCTAAACCGACAATATCATTCGCCACGATGAGTGATTTGGTAATGTGTGTCATGTGATAAAACCTTTTCATCCCTTCTCCAAAACTTAGAGAGGTTCAAGTGATGATATTATTGTAAGAAAATTCAGTTTATTATACAATAGAAACAATCAAAAACTGTATGGGGACAAAACATGACCAGTAAATACCAAGACATTATGGCTGACATCATTACTCAAATCGAATCTGGTGCCTTAAAAAAAGGGGATAAACTCCCTTCGATTCGTGCCATCAGCCAAAGCTACCAATGCAGCAAGGACACCGTGCAACGAGCCTTATTAGAATTAAAATTCAAACACTACATTTATGCCGTAAATAAAAGTGGCTATTATGTGCTGGAGGGTAAGAGTCAGCATGAGGACCGCCTCAATCTCAGTCTGAGCGACTACAATAACATTGCCTACGAAGATTTTACTGCTTGTTTGACGGAAACCTTGGTAAAGGGGCAAAATTACCTCTTTGACTACTACGCTCAGCAGCAAGGACTAAAAGCCCTCATTCGCTCACTCAAACAGTATTTGGAAAAAGGAAATATTTACGCCAAAGAAAGCGACATCTTGGTCACTTCAGGTACCCAACAAGCTCTCTACATTTTATCTCAAGTCCCATTTCCTAATGAGCAAGGTGTCATCCTTTTGGAGCAGCCGACCTATCACCGTATGATTGACTTGGTCGCCTCGCAAAATCTCCCCTACCAGACCATTGACCGTGATTTTAATGGTATTGATTTAGCTCGATTGGAACATCTATTTAAAACGCAGCCCATTAAATGTTTCTACACCATTTCGCGTTTTTCAAATCCTTTGGGCTTGTCCTACACGACCAGCGAAAAACAAAAAATCGTGGACTTGGCTAAACGCTACAATGTTTACATCATTGAAGATGATTACATGGGCGATTTCACCAAATCCACTGATTTGCCTCTGCATTACTATGATACTTCGGGGCACGTTATTTATTTAAAATCTTTTTCAGCGACTATTTTCCCAGCGCTGCGTCTTGGCACCCTGGTGCTACCGCCAGAACTCATGCCGTCTTTTTTAAAACTCAAAAAACTAATGGACTACGACACCAACCTTATTATGCAAAAGGCGCTGTCTTTGTACTTGGACAATGGCATGTTTGACAAAAACCTCACCTATCTCAGCAAAGTCTTTCAAGAACAAGAGAACAAGTCAACGGAGCTTTTGGCACGTTTTCCAAATATCCTGCATTTTAGCAGTTCATTGCAACATTTGGTTATTGAATTGCCTCAAAACAAGCATTTGGGCGAGCTGAAATTTACCAAACAGGTGGATTATCTCGAAAACAATTACCTAACCCAAGCCCCCAAGCGCTTTATTAAATTGCCTAATAACCAGCATTTGCCAAAAACGTTGAAAATGATTTTGAACTAATAACCTTCTAGTCCACCAAAATGGCCAAGGTTTGATAGGGTTTTAGCGTGATCGTGTCTGATAAAGCCTCTTCAGGGTAATTGCTTAGCAACACGCGCCCTTCTTGGTAAGCTTTTGGCAAGGGCACTTTAACCGTTTTAGCAAAGAAGTTATTGCAAACTAATAGACGTTGCTTGCCGTACTGACGTTCAAAAGCGTAGATGTAAGGATTATCTTGGTAAGCGGACTGATAGCTACCCTCAGCAATGATTGGCAGTATTTTTCTGAGCGCAATCAATTCTTGGTAGAAGGTAAAAATCGGTCCACTTTTTTCTTTGGCAACATTGATGTCACGGTAGGTTTTTCCGACTTGTAACCAAGGTTGACCAGTTGAAAAACCAGCGTTTTCCTCGTCATTCCACTGCATCGGGATACGGCTATTGTCCCGTGATTTCGCTTGAACAATGGCAAAGGCTTGGGATTCTGTCTTACCTGCCGAGCGCAAGGCTTGATAAGCATTGATACTCTCTACATCGACGTAGTTAGCCATGCTCTCATAATCAGGGTCCAACATACCAATTTCTTCGCCCATGTAGATGTAAGGCGTCCCGCGAGATAAATGAATCGATGCGGCAAGCATAGTTGCTCCTTCATTGCGGAAATGCTCGACGTCCACAAAACGGTTCAACGCGCGTGGTTGGTCATGATTGTTCCAAAACAGGGCTGACCAGCCGCCACCCTCACTCATCTCTTCACCCCAAGTATGGAACAAGGTTTTGAGTTCTGCAAAATCAAAGGGCTTCAAGGTCCATTTTTGCCCTTGGTCGTAATCCACTTTGAGGTGGTGGAAATTGAAAACCATGTCCAATTCATGACTGTTTGGATTGCTGTATTGAATGCAGTTTGGAATATCCGTGAAACTCATTTCGCCAACTGTCATGCTATCTGAATCTTGTCCAAAAGTGGCTTGATTGAGCATTTTTAGGTAGTCGTGCGCAATCGGACGGTCAGTGTATTCAGGTTTGCCGTCAAATTGGTCATTGTCTTTTAGCACCTCGTCTTTACCAATCAAGTTAATGACATCAAAGCGGAAACATGTCACGCCTTTGTCACGCCAAAAATTTACCACCTTAAACAACTCTTTGCGCACATGAGGGTTGCGCCAATTCAAATCTGCTTGGGTCACATCAAACAAATGCAGGTAATATTTGCCCGTGTCCCCAAAAGGCGCCCAGGCATTGCCGCCGAATTTAGAGGCCCAGTTGGTCGGCTGATCCCGCAAGATAAAGAAATCTTGGTAATAGCGATCTCCCGCCAAAGCTTTTTGAAACCACTCATGCTCCGTCGAACAATGATTCAACACCATATCTAGCATAATATCAATACCGTGTGCCTTGCCTTTTTGAACCAAATCTTCAAAATCAGCCATGCTACCAAACAAGGGATTGACCGCGGTGTAATCTGAAATATCATATCCATTGTCACGCTGAGGGCTTGGATAGAAAGGGTTGAGCCAAATGACATCAACACCCAATTCTTCTAAATAAGGCAATTTGCTTATAATCCCGCGCAAATCGCCGACACCATTGCCTGTCGTGTCCTTATATGATTTTGGATAAATCTGATAAACGACTTTTTTCTTATCAAATACCACTTTTTGCTCCTTTATCACAATTTACTTGCTGTGAAAATCGTTTCCCCATGCGCAATATCACATGGTAATGCTCTTGTCACGTCTGTTTGGAAATCGTTTTGATTGGTTACAATGACAGGCGTTGTAACAGGGTAACCTGCTTCTTGAATCGTTTGAATGTCAAAACGAATTAAGACATCACCTGCCGACACTCGGTCACCTTGTTTCACTTCTGCCGTAAACCCTTTACCATCAAGGCTAACCGTATCCATCCCAATATGCATCAACAATTCTATGCCTTCGTCTGAAATCAGCCCCACCGCGTGTTTGCTTGGGAATAAAACAGACACTACACCGTCAATTGGGGCAACCAATTCCCCTTTGTCAGGTTCAATCACGATACCTTGCCCCATGACACCTTGAGAGAAGACAGGGTCTGGTGATTCGCTCAAGGGTTTTGCCACTCCTGAAAGTGGGCTTTTTACTGTAACAACTGTTCCAGCAGGTGCTTCAGCATCTTTTTTCGCTTCAATAACGGCTTGAACTTGCGATTGTTCGCTGGCTTTCAAATCATCTTCTGTCTTGGTCAAGAAACCTATTTTTCGGAATACCAAGCTCAAGACAAACGGTACCACGACGGCAATAACCATATTGATGGCAAATAAGCTCATGTATTTGGCTTGAATAGATAAAATCCCTGGAAGTCCACCAATACCAATGGCGTTGGCTGTAATGTTAAAGCTTGTACAAAATAGTCCTGCAATACCTGAACCAATCATACCCGCCACAAATGGATAAATGTATTTCAAGCTGACCCCAAAAAGAGCTGGCTCCGTAACACCAAGATAAGCTGAAATAGCTGCTGATAAGGAAATCTGCGCCTCACGTTCGTCATGACGATTCATCACATAAAAAGCCAAAACTGCTGAACCCTGTGCAATATTTGATAAGGCAATCATTGGCCAAAGCCCTGTGCCACCAGCATCCGCAATCAATTGGGTATCGATAGCGTTGGTCATGTGGTGCAAGCCTGTGATAACGAGTGGGGCATAAAGAGCACAAAAAATTGCTCCAAAGAGCCATTTCACAGGACCTGTCAAACCAGCAAGCACAACAGCTGAAATGCCTTTACCGATAGTCCAACCAACTGGCCCAAGTACTGTATGCGCCAAAATCAAAGCTGGAATCAAAGATAGAAAAGGCACAAAAATCATAGAAACCACTTCTGGAATGTGTCTGCGCCAGAAACGTTCTAGATAAGCCAGAGCCAAACCTGCCAAAAGCGCTGGAATGACTTGAGCTTGATAACCAATCATACGAACGGTGAAAAAACCAAAATCCCAAGTCCAGTTAGCGGCAATATCTGCCGCTGAGGTACTAGCCACACTGTACGCATTTAGCAATTGATTTGGTGAAATCAAACAAATTCCAAGGATAATCCCTAAAATTTGACTGGTTCCCATTTTCCGTGTGACCGACCATACAATCCCCACTGGTAAATAGTGGAAGATAGCCTCACCTGGTAACCACAAGAAAGCATTCACACCTGACCAAAATTGAGAGACTTCAACAATGGTTTTGCCATTTAGGGCTGACCACTGCACCCCTTCTAGAATATTTCGAAAACCTAAAATCAAACCACCAACGATAATCGCTGGAATAATTGGCGTGAAAATCTCTGCCATCATGGCCAAGGCACACTGAAGCCAATTTTGATTGCGTTGCGCTGCTGATTTAGCCGCTTCTTTTGAAACACCTTCAATACCAGAAATCGCTGTAAAATCATTATAAAAAATAGGAACGTCATTTCCAATAATCGCTTGAAATTGACCTGCATTGGTAAAGGTTCCCTTAACAGCAGGGATAGCTTCTAAACGCTTGACATCTGCCTTGCTGTCATCATTTAAAACAAAACGCATCCGAGTAGCACAATGTGTCACTGCCGCAATATTATGCTTCCCGCCGATTGCTTCTAGCATCTCGCGAGCTTCTTTTTCAAATTTTCCCATATCTCCTCGGTAAAACCGACTCCTTCGTTAGTCTATAAATAGTCGCTAGCTTTATTTACAAGGTTATTGTAATCGTTTTCGGTGTTGTATGCAAGTTGTTTGCTTCAAAAAAACCTAAAAATCCCTTGAAAAAAGATAAGTTGTATGGTATTTTAAAAACAAATCTATAAAACTGAGGAGTTTTTCCTAAAGAGCACATGAAAAAATACGAATATATTTTTAAAAAACTCGAACATGATATTAACGCTGGGGTCTATCAAGCTGGGGACTACCTTCCCACTGAAAATGAGTTGACCAAAACCTACCAAGTAAGCCGCGACACCATTCGTAAGGCTTTGGGGCTATTGGCTGAAGCTGGACTTATCAAGAAAATCCATGGATCAGGCTCCCAAGTGGTCAAAAATGATCCCATTGACTTTCCAGTGTCCAAACTAACCAGCTACAAAGAATTGGTGGATGCCCATCACATCACTTCTAAAACCAATGTTATCAGTATTGATAAACTGATTGTCGATGACACACTGGCTGCTCTCACAGGGTTTCAAAAAAATCACTTGGTTTGGCGGGTCATTCGCCAACGTGTGGTTGACGAGGTTGCTTCGGTGCTTGATATCGATTATTTAGACAAATCTCTCGTGCCTGACATGACACGAGAGATTGCTGAGGTGTCTATTTACGCTTATTTGGAAAAGCAACTGCACCTCAACATTGCTTATGCGCAAAAAGAAATCACCATTGACCAGCTGACAGACCGCGATAAGCTCTTGCTAGATATTGGTCCTGAACACCATGTTGTGTCCGTCAAATCCAAGGTCTATCTGGCGGACAAGCGCCAATTTCAATTCACCGAAAGCAGACACAAGCTGGAGAAATTCCGTTTTGTTGATTTTGCCACACGGCACCACTGATTTATTAAAAAGAGCAGCAAAAAAGTAGCAAATAACCCTGAAGTTGATCTGACCCCAAAAAGTTGGACAAGTAATTATTG
>NZ_DEQF01000041.1:0-4102 GCF_002360305.1 Streptococcus sp. UBA3373
AAAAAATAGAAAAAGAGCAGAAACAACTACTCTTTCTCATCAATAACGAGTCTTACTTTTTTACCTTGAGTTGGTACCGAATAGACAATCGATCTTATCGCTGTAATGGTACGACCTTTTTTACCAATCACACGACCAATGTCTTGAGCATCCAAATCAAGATGGTATTCTAAAAACTCAGGTGTATCCTTAATTTTGATAATAAGATTATCTGGTTGTGAAATCAAGGGTTTCACAATAGCGATAATTAGATTTTCAATGGTATCCATAGGCTTTAGCTTACTCTATTATTTTGAAAATTTTGATTCGTGGAATTTTTTCATAACGCCTTCACGTGAAAGGATGTTACGAACTGTATCTGAAGGTTGAGCACCTTTTGACAACCATTCAAGAACACGATCTTCTTTCAAAGTTACTTGGTTTTCTTCTACAAGTGGGTTGTAAGTACCAACTGTTTCGATGAAACGACCATCACGTGGAGCACGTGAATCAGCTACGTTGATACGGTAGAAAGGTTTTTTCTTAGAACCCATACGAGTTAAACGGATTTTTACTGCCATTAGTATTAAGTCTCTTTTCTATATTTTTTGTCTAAGTTAATAGCCTTGCCACTAACTCACTTTACTTATTATAACATAAAACCTAGGGGTGTCAAGAAAAAAACTTGACAGAGTTTAAAAATATTGAAAAAGGGCTCCAATAGTGTTTGGAGTCCCTTTTCTAAGCTTATATCATTCGTAACGAAGAGCTTCAATCGGGTCTAATTTACTTGCTTTATTGGCTGGTAGGATACCAAAGACCATACCAATCAAAGCAGAGAAAATCAAGCTACCGATAGCCACATTGATCGAAATGTATGGCTTGATTTCAGCGATACTATTGCCCAGAATATTGGTCAAAACAACCGCTAATCCCAAACCAATCAAACCACCCAATAATGTCAAGACCATTGATTCAATCAAGAATTGGGTCAAGATTTTTCGGCGTGTAGCACCCAAAGCTTTACGCAAGCCGATTTCGCGTGTGCGTTCTGTCACGGATACCAGCATGATATTCATGACACCGATACCACCAACTAAGAGGGAGATACCTGCAATGGCACCGATAACCGTCGTCATCATGCCATAAGCCGAATTAATTTGGTCAATTTGTTTGGACATGTCATAGATGGTGAAATGCCCCACCTTGACACCTGACAATTGGGTCATCATTTTAGCAGCTTGCTTACCTACCTCAGTAGATTCCTTGGCATCATTGACATGGACAAAAGCCCCTTCAATCTCATTCATATGGAATTCTGCTGCCAGTTGGGTATTGGTCATAATGGCATTTCCACCAGAAGCCATACCATAAAGAGCTGAACCTGCATTAGGGTCCTTATACACCCCAACAACCAAGTAGGATTTAGAACCAACAGATACTTGTTTGTTTAAAGCATTGTCGTTGCTGCCAAATAATTTAACCGCTAATTTGGTGTCTAGCATGATAATGCGTGAAAAATGCGAATAATCATCGGCACGGAAACTACGTCCTGCTACAATTTTGTACTTTTTAACGTCAAAATAGGTGCGATTAACCCCTGTAATATTAACGTTTTTCGCTTTTTTATTGACATAAGAAACCGTTGAAGTGGTCGAATTAGTCACATAATAATTTTGAACACCAGGCACATCCGCAGCAATCTTTTGGAGCCATTCTTCTTGAATCTTAGGCCCCTTATCTTGCGAAGTCGATTCCGTATCATCAAAAAAGCTATCACTATCAGAATCTTTTGTCACATAATAAATCTGAACATCTCGCGTATCAGCTGAAAACATATCGGTAATCTGCTTGGTCAAGCCTTGTCCCAAAGCCATGATCACCACAACAGATGCCACACCGATAATAATTCCCAGCATGGTCAAGAACGAGCGCATTTTGTGCCCCATGATTGAACTTAGGGCGAATTTCCAATTTTCCATATCTTTTCCCCCTAATCAATTCTGACGCTGTCAGTCGTATCTTTGGTAATCTCACCATCTCTGATAATGATTTTACGCGTTGCAAAATCAGCGATCTCAGGCTCATGTGTTACCATGACAATGGTTTTACCTTCTTGATTTAACTCTGTCAACAGTTGCATGATTTGCTCACTGGTTTTCGTATCCAAGGCTCCTGTTGGTTCGTCCGCCAAAATGATAGACGGATTGTTAACCAAGGCTCTGGCAATTGCCACACGCTGCTTTTGTCCACCTGATAATTCCGATGGCAAATGTTGCATTCGATTACCCAGTTCGACTTTTTCCAAAAATTGCTTGGCTAATTGGCGGCGTTTCCCAGCCCCCACACCTGAATAAATCAGTGGCAATTCCACATTTTGCAAAGCATTTAATTTAGAAAGTAAGAAGAATTGTTGGAAAACAAAGCCGATTTCTTCATTTCGAACCTTGGCCAATTCCTTTTCTTTCAATTCTTCAACCTGCTTGCCATTTAGGGCATAGTCACCTGATGTTGGTCTATCAAGCAATCCGATGATATTCATCAGTGTTGATTTACCAGACCCTGAAGGGCCCATGATGGCTAAAAATTCCCCATCATAGACCTTTAGGTCAACACCTTTTAGCACCTGCAATTCTTGATCACCGTTCTTATAGGATTTGACAATATTTTTAAGATCAATTAAAACTTTTCTTTCTTCTGTCACTACTCACTCTCCCCTGATTCATCTGAAACAGTCGCGTTGTCAGCAACCACATCATCAACTGTTTCACCGTCTTTTAGGCGATCGTTAGGATTAGCAATAACCGTTTGACCAACTTCTAAGCCACTCAAAATTTCTTGCTCTTTCGCATCGGCACTACCAAGAGTGACTTCAACTTTGCTGACTTTTTGCGTGTCTTTGTCATAAACCCAAACGTAGTTTTTCTCACCTTCAGCAATCACTGCCTTCACTGGAACCAGTTTGTTTTTAGTGTCATTGACCACTTCAACAGATACGGTAAAGCCTTGTTTCAAGTTTGAAATATCACCGTTGATATCAACTTTATAGTCATAAGTTGAACTGGCTGTTGAGTCAGACGAAGCACTTGCTGCGCTGGCTGTATCGCTAGTTTGGTTTGGATAATTCGACACGTAAGAAATGGTACCAGTCCATTCTTGGTCTGGGTAAACTTTTGATTTAATCTTAACGGTTTGACCTGTTTTGATGTTTGCCAAATCATATTCTGTCAAAGTTCCTTGAATTTGCAACTGACCTTCTGTCGCCACATGAACCAAGGTTTGACTGTTTTTTGAAGATGGGTCAATATCGCTGTTGACTTCTACCACCGTTCCTGAAACATCGCTCACGACAACTGTTTCGTTCAAGGCTTGTTGAGCTTTGTTAACTTCGCCTTGAGCATCGGCGTAAGAATCATTTAAATCTTGCAGTTGTTGGTTGTACTGTGCATTTGCTTGAGCAGATGGTGCTTGCGTAACAGTCGTTTGCTCACCAGTTTCTTCATCCGTTGATGCTGTCGTGGTAGGCAAATTACCGTATGTTTTTAGGTAATTAATTTGACGGCCAATTTTGTTAAGGTTACGAACAGCGGCATCATAGGCAGCCTGCGCCGTTGTGGTGTCATACTGCACTAATTGTTGCCCTGTTGTAATCTGGTCACCTACTGAAACGGTTGGCCTAGCTTCTGTCCCTTTGGTGCTGTCGTAATAAACATATTGTTCCTGAAGGGCTTTAACAGTACCTGTTAAGAGGGTTGATGAGGAAATAGAGCCTTCTGTGACCATACTGGTCTTGTAAGTCATTTCCTCTGCTTCTTTGCTGTCTTTGCCCTGTTGCCACCATAGAAGACCAGCTCCAGCGACTGCAAACAAACCAATGGCTGCCCCAATAATCACCTTGTTTCTTTTCGACATCGTCGTTTTACTTCTTCTAGACATAATTCTCCTTTATTCCACAATAGGTTTGTATTATTTTTATAAGACAATTATACGTTTTATAAGAATGGGTGTCAAGGCTAAAACGTTAAAACTATCTGTCAATTCTATTATAGCTAAAAAACATCTGACCTATCTTACACTTTTGTAAGATTTGCTTTTGAACGTCAAAAACATACTAAGATTAGTA
>NZ_DEQF01000044.1:0-6905 GCF_002360305.1 Streptococcus sp. UBA3373
TATGAAACGATTATTAAGGGGATAGGTACGTTGGATCTTGATTCTAGTGCTTTTGCTTGTAGGCATGGCACTATTCTTTCATCAGACCATTAGCCACATTATGATGGCTTACACGACCGACTGTTATCAAGTGAGCCATGTATCACGAGAAAATATTGAACAAAATGAAAAAAGTAAGGGTAATTTTGATTTTTCACAGGTAGCTGTTGTTTCTACCCAAGATGTGCTAGCAGCTCAGATGAGTGGTCAAAAACTAAACGTCATTGGTGGCATTGCGATTCCAGATCTGGAAATGAATTTGCCCGTTTTTAAAGGCATTGACAATACCAACCTTTTATATGGTGCGGGAACCATGAAGGAAAATCAAACCATGGGAGAGGGGAATTATGCGCTTGCCAGCCACCATGTTTTTGACCAAGTCAATAGCAATCACCTGCTCTTTTCACCACTAGAAAGAGCGGAAGTGGGGCAGAAAGTCTATCTGACAGACAAGACTTATATCTACACTTACACAATTACTAGCAAGGAAGTTGTGGCTCCGACAGATGTTGAAGTCATTGAGGATGTTCCTGATAAGACCTTACTGACCTTGGTGACGTGTGATGATTTGCAAGCGAGCAACCGTTTGATCGTGCAGACGACTTATGATGGCAAAACACCATACGCCCAAGCACCATCTAAGGTTCAAAAAGCTTTTACCAAAAGCTACACGCAGTAGCCATTATTCGTTTTTTGACAGCTGAACCGTCTTGTGTTCGGCTGTTTTCCTTGTTAAAAATAGCAGTTCCTGAAATACTTTTTAAAAGTATGGTATAATGTTAGTTATTGAAAGTTTTTGGAGGTTAAGATTATCGCAATGAAAAACACAGATAAAGATAGCAGAGTTGTTCGTTTATTGAGTAAGAGCCGTCGTGGGTTGCTTCGAGGTATCTTTAGTCGAACGACCATTATTTCGGTTCTGTTAATCTTGCAACTGGTGTTTATCTTTGATTCTTACATTTGGTTAGACCAATCTCGGATTTGGGCGGAGATTATTGAACGTATTTTGACTATTACAGCCGTTTTGTATTTGGTTAATAGTGAAATGGATGCTCTTTCTCGAGTGACTTGGCTGATTTTGATTATGATAGCACCACTATTAGGGTCGCTTTTCTTAATTTACACCAAGCTAGACTGGGGTTATAGAGACTTGAAGCAACGGATGGGACAACGCGTGGATGAGAGTGTGCAATACCTGCCACATCATCCCGAAATTGTGAGAACCTTGAAAGAGGATACCTCAACAACCTATCATCTTGTTCAATATTTCAGTCGTAGCCGTGGCAATTTTCCTGTTTACCAAAATACCGACGTCACTTATTTTCCGACAGGTGAGGATTTCTTTAAAGAATTAAAAAAACAACTCCTTAAAGCCGAACACTACATTTTCATGGAGTTTTTCATCATCGCTGAAGGGGAGATGTGGGGAGAAATCCTAAGTATTCTTGAAGATAAGGTTAAGCAAGGCGTTGAGGTTAGGGTTTTGTATGACGGCATGATTGAATTATCAACCTTATCACCTGACTACACCCAACGTCTTGAAAAAATTGGAATTAAAGCCAAAGTTTTTTCACCTATTTCACCTTTCATTTCGACTTATTACAATTACCGTGACCACCGTAAAAATATTATCATTGATGGGCAAGTTGCCTTTACAGGTGGGGTGAATTTGGCTGATGAATACATTAACAAAATCGAGCGTTTTGGTCACTGGAAAGACACGGCCGTGATGATTGAAGGCGAAGCCGTCGATAGCTTTTTGGTCTTGTTCTTGCAAATGTGGTCTGTTACGGAAAGAGAATTGGTGGTGGAACCTTATTTGATGGAACACTCGCCAACTAGAACAGCCGATGGTTACGTGATTCCTTATGGTGATTCGCCTTTAGATACGGATAAAGTTGGGGAAAATGTGTATATCGATATCCTCAACCATGCTAGAGATTACGTGTATATCATGACGCCTTATTTGATTTTAGATAGCGAAATGGAACACGCCCTTTGTTTTGCGGCTGAGCGTGGAGTGGATGTGCGGATCATGATGCCTGGTGTCCCTGATAAACCGATTCCGTATGCTCTAGCTAAGACTTACTTTGGCAAATTGATGCGTTCTGGGGTTAAGATTTACCTCTACACACCAGGCTTCTTGCACGCCAAGGTATTTGTCAGCGACCACATTAAAGCTGTTGTGGGAACCATTAACCTAGATTACCGCAGTCTTTACCATCACTTTGAATGCGCAACTTATATGTATCGAGTGGATGCCATTCGAGATATTTACGAAGATTTCACCATGACTTTGGAAGAATGTGAGCGTGTGACGCCTGAAACTCTAGCCAAACGCCCTGTTCATGAAAAAGTTGTGGGTATGTTGGTCAAAACCATTGCGCCGCTCCTATAAGATATGCTATACTAATCTTATGCGATGAGCCGAGTGAACTCGTTCTTAATGAGTTTATTTGCGCAGAGGAGGTCACTCTAACTTTTGTTAGAACGCAGGAGCGGACTTTGACAATTTGTGTGAACCATTTTGTCACATTCAAATGAATGCCTCAGCCCTCTTACCTATTTGGTGGGAGGGCTTTTTTGATAGCAAAAAAGCTAGGAGAGAACTCCTAACTTTCTAGTATCTATTAGCGTCTTTGCTTTTCAAGGACAGGAACGACTGCAGCGGTTAAAATAGCAGAGGCAATCATTTCTGCAATGGCATTGGTTCCAAAAACAGCTGCTAATAAGGCTTTTATGTCACCATTATACACATTTGAAAAGATAAAGAAAACGCCACCCAATACAAAGATAGTATTGGTCATTGAACCGACTGCTCCAGCTACTACCAGACCAGCTCTACTGTGCCACCATTTGTAAACGTAATAAGGGGTGATACCGATTAAAATACGGGGCACCATAGCAATCACAAGTGAGGCAAGATTCCCATTTTCAACAAAGGGAGAAAAGAGGTAGCTTGTCGGCATCAGCGTGATGGTATTGACCGTCACACTGATAATCCCCATCAGACCACCTAAAATAGCACCAATACGCGAACCATACATGATAGAAGCCACGATAACAGGAATCTGAATCAGCGTGGGTTTAATTGGGACAGGCCACAGGTTAAACACCAAACTAGTCAAGAAATGAATAACGAGCATAATTGCAAAGAAAATGGCGATAACGGCAATATCCGATGCGGATTGTCTTTTTTTCATGGTTCCTCCTAAATCCAAAAGCCGAGAATAAATGCGTTGAGTCTTTGAAAAGACTTTAACCCATTATACAGGTTTGGGCTAGTGTTGACAAGTGTATCCGTTACCATTATTCGTGATTTTTACAAACTTTTAACACTGATTCAATAATTGTTTCCAAATCTGCCAAAGCCCCCTTACCGACATCACCGCAGGCCAGTCGCGTTGAACGAGGTTCGATTTTCTGATAACCTGCCTGAATAAGCTGCTCAATATTGCGTTTGGTCATGGGATTATTGTACATATTGGTATTCATAGCAGGTGCAATGAGTTTAGGCGTGTCAGCTGGCAAGGCTAAAGCTGTTGTGGTCACGATGTTATCTGCCATGCCATAAGAGAGTTTGGCGATGGTATTAGCAGAAGCAGGGGCAATCAAAAAGACATCCGCTTCCTTGGCTAAATCAATATGATTGATGGTTTGAGCATCTTCTTCCTTCATCACATCAAGGGCGACGGGATTTTTAGAAAGCACCTGCAAGGTTAAAGGGGTGATAAATTGAGTAGCAGCAGGTGTCATCAAAATCCGAACGTTCAAGCCTGCTTTAGTGAATTGATTGGTTAAATCAGCTGCTTTATAAGCGGCGATACTGCCTGAAACGGCTAATAATACAGTTTTAGTCATGTGTTACCCTTTCCAAAATCAGCTCGGCAATTGCTTTCTTGGTCTTAGCGACAACCACGTCATCTTTCCCCACTAAATAAGCCAAGTGCTGATTATCATCTATTGTGGTGAGGTCATTTGCGACGATATAGTGGGCTTGATTGGTCGCTAAACTGCGTCTAGCAACAGCTAACAACTCCTCCTTTGGCACTCCCACCAAGAGTTTGAAGCCGATTAACATAATATCAGGATTCCATTGCTTGATTAGGGAAATCACCTTTGGTGTTTTTTTGAGAAAAAGCACTTGGTAATCTTGTTGAGAGGAAATTTTGGCACTTGTGTTGCTTTTATGAAGCAAATCTTTGACGGCTGGTGCTTTTTCCACTTCCTCAAGGTCCGTCATGTAAACAGGGGTGTAGTCAGATACCGCCATGCTATGGATGATAGCATCATGCGTTTTCACTAAGGGTTCAAGTTCCGCGATTAAATCAGCCACCGTTTCGACCAAGATGATTTTGAGCTTGGAATGTTTCTTGGGTTTGACCGCTCTTTGTGTCGTCACCAATGTCACATCATGCCCTTGCGCTAAAAAGCACTCAGCAACTTCCTTGCCAAGAGTCCCAGTGGCATGATTGGTAATACCACGAACGGCATCAATATTTTCGGTGGTTCCACCAGATGTAATTAAAATCTTCATGTTCTCATTTTACACAAAAAAATTTTTTTCGTAAACGATTTACCATAAGCTAGAATAGGCTTGTTGCTGCCTTTCTAAAGTAAAACCATCGAATAAAATACGAACATTTATAAAACTATGAATAAAAACGTGCGTTTTTTATAAAATGTGATATAATAAAGCTATCACTTATAATTTAGAGGAGAATCTTGTGAAATCTGATATCGAAATTGCACAAAGTGTTGAACTAAAACCTATTACTGAAATTGTCGAAAAAGTTGGGATTACGTTCGACGATATTGAACTCTATGGTAAATACAAAGCGAAACTATCTTTTGATAAAATTGCAGCTGTTCAAAACAATAAACCTGGTAAGCTTGTCCTTGTGACAGCTATTAACCCGACACCTGCCGGTGAAGGAAAATCAACCATGTCCATTGGTCTAGCAGATGCCTTAAATAAAATTGGCAAGAAAACTATGATTGCCTTGCGTGAACCATCTCTTGGTCCTGTTATGGGGATTAAAGGGGGAGCAGCAGGTGGTGGTTATGCCCAAGTTCTTCCAATGGAAGACATTAACCTTCATTTTACTGGGGATATGCACGCCATTACAACAGCTAATAATGCCCTTTCAGCTATCATTGATAACCACCTTCACCAAGGTAATGAACTTGGTATTGACCAACGTCGTATTATCTGGAAGCGTGTGGTTGACCTTAATGACCGTGCCCTTCGTCATGTAACCATTGGTCTTGGTAGCCCAGTTAATGGTATCCCACGTGAGGACGGTTTTGATATCACTGTTGCGTCTGAAATCATGGCCATTTTGTGTCTGGCAACTGACATCAATGACTTGAAAGAACGCCTTGCCAATATCGTGGTAGCTTACCGCTATGACCGTACACCTGTTTACGTTCGTGATTTGAAGGTTGAAGGTGCTTTGACGCTTATCCTTAAAGACGCTATTAAACCAAACCTTGTGCAAACCATTTATGGCACACCTGCCCTCGTTCATGGTGGACCATTTGCCAATATCGCACATGGATGTAACTCTGTTTTGGCAACAAGCACAGCACTTCGTCTAGCAGATTATACCATCACAGAAGCTGGATTTGGTGCAGATCTTGGGGCTGAAAAATTCCTTGATATTAAAACACCAAATCTTCCAACAACACCTGACGCCGTTGTGATTGTGGCCACTATTCGTGCTCTTAAAATGCATGGTGGCGTAGCGAAAACAGATTTAGCTGAAGAAAATGTCGATGCTGTTCGTGCTGGTTTTGCCAACCTTAAACGTCACGTGGAAAACGTTCGTAAATTTGGTATCCCTGTCGTTGTTGCTATCAATGAATTTGTAGCAGATACTGAAGCTGAAATTGCTGCTCTTAAAGAACTCTGTGCCGAAATCAACGTGCCTGTTGAATTGGCTAGCGTTTGGGCAAACGGTGCTGACGGTGGTATTGACCTTGCAAATGCCGTTGTTAATGCTGTTGAAAATGGCAATGCTGACTACAAACGCCTTTACTCAGACGACGATTCTCTTGAAGAAAAAATCACTAAAATCGTTACTGAAATTTACGGTGGTAACAAAGTTATCTTTGGCAAAAAAGCACAAACGCAATTGAAACAATTTGCCCAATTTGGCTGGGATAAATTGCCAGTATGTATGGCGAAAACACAATACAGTTTCTCAGACAACCCTACGCTTTTAGGGGCTCCAGAAGGCTTTGATATCACTATCCGCGAATTTGTACCGAAAACAGGTGCGGGGTTCATCGTTGCCTTGACAGGAGATGTGATGACCATGCCTGGTTTGCCTAAGAAACCAGCCGCTCTTAATATGGACGTGGCAGAAGACGGAACAGCTATCGGTTTGTTCTAATCTGTCAGATGACTGATTTAATGAGCATCTTGCAATAATTACAATAAATGTTACAATAAAACAACTGATCTACCCCATCACAGCCAATCGTGCCATGTGTGGGGTAGAAACATTTATATAGCTATGTAGTTAACCATTTAGCGAGGTAGAAGCAGTGAACAAAAGTGGTAAGTAAATAACAAAATCCTAGCTTAATGGGTTAGTTGTGAAAAGAAAAGGAGACGTGTATGAAATTATTAGAAGAACGCATTTTAAAAGATGGCGATGTTTTAGGTAAGGATATCTTAAAAGTTGACAGTTTTTTGACGCACCAAGTGGATTATGAGCTCATGCAAGAAATTGGAAAAGTTTTTGCAGAGGTTTATAAAGACGCTGGTATTACAAAAATTGTCACAATTGAAGCTTCTGGGATTGCTCCCGCGCTTTATACTGCTCAAGCCATGCAAGTTCCAATGATTTTTGCTAAAA
>NZ_DEQF01000044.1:6914-24383 GCF_002360305.1 Streptococcus sp. UBA3373
CACGATGACAGAAGGCATTTTAACGACTGAAGTTTATTCCTTCACTAAACAAGTGACAAGCACGGTTTCTATTGCGAGCAAGTTCTTGTCAGAAGATGACACGGTGCTTATTGTCGATGACTTCTTGGCAAATGGTCAAGCTGCAAAAGGCTTGTTAGATATTATCCAACAGGCTGGAGCTAAGGTGGCTGGTATTGGGATTGTGATTGAAAAATCATTCCAAACAGGGCGCCATTTGTTGGAAGAAGAGGGTGTGCCAGTGACATCTCTAGCACGTATCGAAGCTTTCTGTGATGGAAAGGTGATTTTCACGGAGGCCGATGCATAAGATGAACGAAGAAACACACTCACGCTCAGCGGTGTTGGGCTTACAACACCTATTAGCCATGTACGCTGGTTCAATCTTGGTGCCTATCATGATTGCTGGGGCACTAAATTATTCAGCGGAACAACTGACCTACCTCATCTCGACCGATATTTTCATGTGTGGGGTAGCAACTTTCTTGCAACTGCAATTGCGTAAGCATTTTGGGGTAGGTTTGCCCGTTGTTTTGGGATGTGCCTTCCAGTCAGTCGCACCTTTGTCTATTATCGGTGCAAACCAAGGCTCAGCTTATATGTTTGGTGCTTTGATTGCCTCAGGAATTTACGTTATGGTGATTGCTGGCATTTTCTCAAAAATCGCGGCTTTATTCCCGCCAGTCGTGACAGGTTCGGTTATCACAACCATTGGTTTGACCTTGATTCCTGTTGCTATGGGAAATATGGGAGATAACATTAACTCGCCAACAGCACAGTCAATGATTTTAGCCTTGATAACCATCGCTATTGTCTTATCCGTTAATATTTTTGCCAAAGGTTTCTTGAAATCTATTGCTATCTTGATTGGTTTGATTGGCGGAACCGTTATTGCGGCTTTCATGGGCTTGGTAGATACTTCTGCTGTGGTAGAAGCTCCGCTGGTTCATGTTCCACAACCATTTTACTTTGGTATGCCAAAATTTGAAATCACCTCTATTGTCATGATGTGTATCATCGCGACGGTTTCAATGGTTGAATCAACAGGTGTTTACCTCGCACTTGCAGATTTGACAGGGGATAAGATTGACAGCCAACGCTTACGTAATGGTTACCGTGCAGAAGGTTTTGCCGTCCTTCTAGGTGGAATTTTCAATACCTTCCCATACACTGGTTTTTCACAAAACGTTGGTTTGGTACGTATTTCAGGTATCAAGACACGTCGCCCGATTTACTACACAGCTTTGTTCCTTGTGATTTTGGGATTGCTTCCTAAATTTGGAGCCATGGCACAAATGATTCCAAGTCCTGTGCTTGGTGGTGCGATGATTGTCCTCTTTGGTATGGTTGCTCTTCAAGGGATTCAAATGCTGCACCAAGTGGACTTTGAACACAACGAGCACAACTTCATCATCGCTGCCGTTTCCATTGCCTGTGGTGTAGGTTTTAACGGAACGAATCTCTTTGATAGCCTACCAACAACTCTACAAATGTTCTTAACCAACGGTATTGTTATTGCTACGCTTTTAGCCGTTGTGCTAAACCTCGTATTAAATGGTAAAACACAAACAAAATAAGCTTAAAAAACCAGCTCTTCAAGGGCTGGTTTTCATTTTAAGGCTGACGCTCACCAGTTAAGATAAATTGGATAAGCTGGTCCACATCGTCAAAATCATCGTAGTCACCATAGATGCCATCACGGTGGTAAACAATGCCTCTTTTTTCATTGGCTTCCAAACAGTCCAACAATTTTTCTTCGCCATATTGTTTCATGAACAGGGTAAAAGCATAGGGCTTTATCTTACCAAGTAGGCCTTTTCGACACTCTTGCGAACATTGGTAGCAGTGGGACAATTGTTTTTCCATGGAGCAGTTACGATTGATGCAAGTCGTACTTCCAGGGCATTGGTTTGAATGGCAGCCCTGATAGGTCACATTTTCTGAACATAAGCAACAGGCCAAACCACACCTTGCTATTCCTAATTCCCGTTTCATAGCCATACCTCCCGTAAACTTCACTCTATTATACCACACATTGAAAGCGATATCATTATTTGTTATACTATGTCAAAAGGAGGGTGCCATGGCTTTTGATTTTAAAAAAGAATACAAGATGTTTTACAAATCTAAAAACAAACCAGAAATCGTTGAGGTGCCAAAGGCACATTATATTGCCGTTCGAGGAAAGGGCGATCCTAACGAAACAGGCGGAGCTTACCAGCAAGCTATTCAGTTGCTTTATTCAGTAGCTTATACCTTGAAAATGAGCTACAAAACCGACTACCACATGGAAGGCTTTTTTGAGTACGTCGTTCCACCACTAGAAGGACTTTGGTGGCAAGACAGAGGTGGTGATATCAATTATAAAGACAAGTCTGCTTTTCACTGGATTTCCCTTATTCGTTTGCCTGATTTTGTCACACCAAAAGACCTCGATTGGGCTATCGCCACAGCAAGCAAAAAGAAAAAGTTGGATTGTTCGCCTGTTGAAAGGCTGACGCTTGATGAGGGCTTATGCGTTCAAATCATGCATCAGGGACCATTTGACGATGAACCAAAAACCATCGCGTTAATGCAAGAGTTTCTTACTGAGAATGGCTATGTCACGGATTTGACGGATGAGCGACGTCACCATGAAATCTATCTGTCAGATGCTAGAAGAGTTGCTCCTGATAAATGGAAAACCGTCATCAGATTGCCTATCAAAAAGCAGTAGCATCCAAAGAAAAAAGCTAGAACAAATCGTCTAGCTTTTTGGCTTAGTTTTTCTTTTTCATTTCGCCGTGTGGGTAGTAAGTTCCCTCAGGCATATCGTTAATAAAGACATGAATAGCTTCTTTTGGTGCTTTAGCAACACGAGAAACCACCTCAGTTACTTCACGAGCTAATTCAATTTTTTGTTCTTCCGTACGACCTTCAAACAAATCAATTTTGACAAATGGCATGATACCTCTCCTTAACATTTAGTAATATCAGTATTGTAGCATATTTTGCACAAAAATTCAGAAACAAATGGTATAATGAAGGTGTAGATAAAAGAAAAAGCGACATTCGCTCACATGTAAAGAATACATATAGAGGTAGAATAAATGAAACCTATGTTTATCGTGGCAATGCTATCGATTTTCATTGCACTATACGCTGGCGATAATGACTCAAAACCTCAATAAGACGATAATTTAGCACTCAGACTCTTAATCGAGGAGGGTGCGTTTTTATTGTTAAAATGCCTTTTCATCTGGAAGTCAAAATAGTACCCATATACGAAAAGTCGTATTTATGGTAAAATAGGAGAATATTAATAGAAGGTAGGATCTTATTCTTGGCTCAACTCTATTATAAATACGGAACCATGAATTCTGGTAAGACCATTGAAATTTTAAAAGTGGCTCACAACTATGAAGAACAAGGCAAGCCCGTTGTGATTATGACATCGGCACTGGATACGCGTGATGGGTACGGGATTGTTTCTAGCCGTATTGGTATGCGTCGTGAGGCAGTAGCTATCACAGAAGAGATGGATATTTTTGCTTTTGTACAAGCTTTGCCTTTCACACCTTATTGTGTGCTGATTGATGAGTGTCAGTTTTTAAACAAACAACACGTTTATGATTTAGCGCGTGTTGTGGATGAGTTAGGCATTCCTGTTATGGCTTTTGGTTTGAAAAATGATTTTCAAAATGAGTTATTTGAAGGCTCACGTTATCTTTTGCTTATGGCAGATAAGATTGACGAGATTAAAACCATTTGCCAATTTTGTTCTAAAAAAGCAACGATGGTCTTGCGTACGGAAAATGGTAAGCCTGTGTACGAGGGCGATCAGATTCAAATTGGTGGTAATGAAACCTATATACCTGTCTGCCGCAAGCATTATTTCAATCCGATGATGCCAACAGACAAGTAAAACTGGAAAAAGAGAGGGTAATAAAAAACAATGAACATTTACGATCAGCTACAAGCGGTTGAAGACCGTTATGAAGAATTGGGAGAATTGCTTAGTGACCCTGAGGTCGTTAGCGACACCAAACGTTTTATGGAATTGTCACGCGAAGAAGCTAATACCCGCGATACCGTGACAGCTTACCGCGAATACAAGCAAATTCTTCAAAACATCGAAGACGCTGAAGAAATGATTAAAGACGCTGGTGGCGATCCTGAATTGGAAGAAATGGCCAAAGAAGAACTCAAAGAGTCAAAAGCTGCCAAGGAAGAATACGAAGAAAAATTGAAGATTTTGCTCTTGCCAAAAGATCCAAACGATGATAAAAACATCATCTTGGAAATTCGCGGAGCAGCAGGTGGGGACGAAGCAGCTCTTTTTGCTGGTGACTTATTGCAAATGTATCAAAAATACGCTGAAAGCCAAGGTTGGAAATTTGATGTCATGGAAGCTTCTTACAACGGTGTCGGTGGTATCAAAGAAGTAGTGGTCATGGTATCTGGTCAATCGGTTTACTCTAAATTGAAATACGAATCAGGTGCCCACCGTGTGCAACGTGTTCCTGTAACAGAAAGCCAAGGGCGTGTTCACACCTCAACAGCGACCGTCTTGGTTATGCCTGAAGTAGAAGAAGTCGAATACGAAATTGATCCAAAAGACTTGCGCGTGGATATCTACCATGCCTCAGGTGCTGGTGGACAAAACGTCAACAAAGTAGCGACAGCCGTTCGTATGGTCCACATTCCAACAGGTATTAAAGTGGAAATGCAAGAAGAACGTACCCAACAAAAGAACCGCGACAAAGCCATGAAAATTATTCGTGCGCGCGTGGCTGACCACTTTGCCCAAATCGCTCAAAACGAACAAGACGCCGAACGTAAATCAACCATCGGTACTGGTGACCGTTCAGAACGTATTCGTACCTATAATTTCCCACAAAACCGTGTGACAGACCACCGTATCGGTTTGACCTTGCAAAAATTGGATAGCATTTTGTCAGGAAAATTGGACGAAATCATTGACGCCTTGATTCTCTTTGACCAAACCAAGAAATTAGAAGAGTTGAATCAATAATGAATTACGCTGAAACCATCAGCCAATTAGAAAAACAGTTACAAAACCTTGGCGAAGCCCCCGAAAACCTTGCTTACGTTTTTCGTGACATCAAAGGCTGGACTTTGCTGGATTACATTTTACATCAAAATCAATCTGTGACGTCCGAGGACGAGCAAGTGTTGGCAGGGATTATGTCCCAACTAAGCCAGCACCGCTCCCCTCAATACATCACAGGTACGGCTTATTTCCGCGATTTAGCTTTAGCCGTGGATGAGCGCGTTTTGATTCCGCGACCAGAAACCGAAGAATTGGTTGAGTTGATTTTAAAGGAAAATAGCGGAGCAGATAAACGTGTTTTAGATATCGGTACAGGTAGCGGGGCGATTGCCATTTCACTCAAGGCTGCGCGGACAGATTGGCAAGTGACAGCGTCTGATATTTCAATAGATGCCTTAAACCTAGCGCGTGACAATGGGGGGAAACACCAAGTCAAGATTGATTGGGTGCAATCTGATGTATTTAGCAATCTGACAGGAACATTTGATATCATTGTTTCCAATCCGCCTTATATCGCCTTTGACGATAAGGATGAAGTGGGTGTGAATGTTTTGGCCTCAGAGCCGCATTTGGCTTTGTTTGCAGACGAAGATGGTTTTGCTATTTACCGTCGGATTATCGAAGAAGCTAGCAACTACCTAACCGAGCAAGGAAAGCTTTATTTTGAAATTGGGTATAAGCAAGGTGACGGTTTGCGAAACTTGCTGGAGCAGCATTTTCCTGGCAAGCGCGTGCGGGTATTACAAGATGTATTTGGAAAAGATAGAATGGTCGTGATGGATAATGGCTAATTTAAAAGAGATTTTAGAAAATGGCGGAGCGGTGATTTTGCCGACAGAAACGGTTTACGGACTATTTGCGCAAGCCATGAACGAAGCAGCAGTTGAGCACGTTTACCAACTCAAACGTCGTCCAAAAGACAAGGCGATGAATCTTAATGTGGCTGATTTGGAAACCATTTTAGCGTTTTCAAAAAATCAACCCAGCTACCTCAAAACACTTTACGAGGCTTTTTTACCTGGTCCTTTGACCATTATTTTACAGGCCAATGACCGTGTGCCAGCTTGGATCAATTCTGGCTTATCAACAATTGGTTTTCGAATTCCCAATCACCCAAAAACCTTGGAATTGATTCAGCAAACAGGGCCTTTAATTGGTCCTTCTGCCAATATCTCTGGGCGAGAAAGTGGGAAAATCTTTGCTGATATTAAAACCCAGTTCAACAACGAGGTGACAGGGCTGGCAGATGATGCTGCCCTAACAGGCGTGGATTCAACTATTTTAGATTTATCTGGAGAAACAGCTCGAATTTTGCGCCAAGGTGCCATTACCAAGGCGAAATTATTGGCTGTGGCACCTGAATTATCGTTTGAATCCAATTAGGTTTTTAGGGGGAATTTTTCTCATAATGTTTTGGCTTTGACAGACTTGACGACAAGGGTGTCACTTGGACTTATCAAAAAGGAGATCAGGTTATGATTTTTGACAAGGAAAACTACGAAGCATTTGACCAAGAACTCTGGGCTGCCGTGCACGCTGAAGAAGTTCGCCAACAAAACAACATTGAACTCATCGCCTCTGAAAATGTGGTGTCAAAAGCTGTCATGGCAGCACAAGGTAGCGTTTTGACCAATAAATACGCTGAAGGTTACCCAGGTAAACGCTACTACGGGGGAACAGACTGCGTGAACGTGGTCGAAAACCTTGCCATTGACCGTGCAAAAGAACTCTTTGGTGCTGCATTTGCCAATGTTCAACCGCACTCAGGAAGTCAAGCCAATGCCGCTGCCTACATGGCTTTAATCCAACCTGGCGATACTGTTTTGGGCATGGATTTGGCGGCTGGTGGGCATCTAACGCACGGAGCACCCGTTAGCTTTTCAGGAAAAACTTATCACTTTGTGTCATACACCGTGGACCCCGTCACTGAATGCATTGACTACGATGCTCTAGCTCAATTAGCGCTGAAAACCCAGCCAAAACTCATCGTTGCAGGAGCGTCAGCTTATTCTCGTATCATTGATTTCAAACGTTTCCGTGACATTGCTGATAGCGTTGGGGCTTATTTGATGGTGGATATGGCGCACATTGCGGGGTTAGTCGCTTCAGGTCATCACCCAAGCCCTGTTCCTTATGCCCACATCACAACAAGCACAACCCACAAAACCCTACGTGGGCCTCGTGGTGGCTTGATTTTAACCAATGATGAAGCCCTAGCTAAGAAGATTAATTCTGCGGTCTTTCCTGGCTTGCAAGGTG
Source organism: Streptococcus sp. UBA3373 (assembly GCF_002360305.1). NCBI lineage: Bacteria > Bacillati > Bacillota > Bacilli > Lactobacillales > Streptococcaceae > Streptococcus > Streptococcus sp. UBA3373. The sequence continues at coordinate 14,245 of NZ_DEQF01000044.1, forward strand.
GACCCTTGATGCACGTCATTGCTGGAAAAGCCGTTGCCTTCAAAGAAGCCCTGGACCCTGCTTTCACAACTTACGGTGAGCAGGTGGTGAAAAATGCTGCCGCTATGGCAGAGGTTTTTACCCAACACCCAAATTTCCGCGTCATTTCAGGAGGAACAGACAACCACGTCTTTCTTGTTGACGTGACGAAGGTCGTTGAAAATGGCAAAGTGGCCCAAAACATTTTGGAATCAGTCAATATTACCTTGAACAAAAATGCGATTCCATTTGAAACCTTATCGCCTTTTAAAACCTCAGGCATTCGCATCGGCACCCCAGCCATCACTAGTCGTGGCATGGGCGAAGCTGAATCACGTACGATTGCAGAATTGATTGTCAAGACCCTAGAAAATCACCAAAACGAAACTATTTTAGAGGAGGTTCGTCAGGACGTGAAGGCTCTAACAGATGCTTTCCCGCTCTACTAACGAACACTTAAAACAGCCAACATGATTGATTTATATATTAAACGGATTGTGATTCATCAATTCACACCCAACGACACTGACCTAATCTTGTCAGACCAACCGTTGACTCTGACGCCGCGAATTGATGAGTATTTTCGCAAAAAACTCAGTAAAGTCTTTTCAGACGAAGCCAAGCGTGGCACTTTTTCTAAGGACAATGTCTTTTGGAGCTATCTCACCGATGATTTGCTGGAATCATCGGTTCAGATTGCCCAGCTTTGGAAAGAAGAATTTGTCTTGTCTGACAACCAAAAAGTCAATGACCTCATTTTCATTCAATTTGACAAGGATGGCATGGAGCACTTTGCTTTTTTGCGGGTTGCTTTGAAAGAAAATTTCACACATATTTCAAGCGATAATGATAATCCTTTGAAAATCACGCAAAACAATCTGCCAACGGCTGCACAAGTGCCTGATGAGGCCTTGATTGTCAACCGTCAAAACCGCAATTACTATCTTATCGAGAAGCGAATTAAGCATAATGGCAGTTTTGCTCATTATTTTTCAGAAAATCTCTTGCAAGTTCAGCCTGAACAATCTGTGAAAAAATCCATTAAAATGGTGGAACAGACTGCTCAGAAAATCGCTGAAAATTTTCAGCAAGATGACTTTGCTTTTCAATCGAAAATGAAAGCAGCTATCCATAAAAACTTGGAAGAAGAGGAGTTGTCGCCTGAAAAGCTAGCTGACCAATTGTTTGATAGCAACCTGACTGCCCGTCTGACCTTTGTGGATGAATTGAAAGAAAGCATTCCAGAACCTATTCAACTATCAGATATTGACCATTCGCGTCAGAGTAAAAAACTGGAAAATCAGAAACTCTCACTTTCAAATGGCATTCAACTCATTGTTCCCAATAATGTCTATGAGGATGCCGAGTCAGTCGAATTTATTCAAAACCCAAATGGAACCTATTCCATCCTAATCAAAAATATAGAGGATATTCAAAATAAATAATGTTTAAATGTATCAGACGTTTGGTTATACTTGGGCTTGTTTTCTTTGCTGGCTTTCAAATTCACGACACTTATGTCAACGTACATAATGTCTTGCAATATAAAACTATGGTGAAGGAGATTTTGGCGACCAATGACACCACTGCCAATGTTGACTTGGTTTTGGCCATGATTTACACGGAAACCAAGGGCAGTGATGGGGACGTTATGCAATCCAGCGAAAGCACCTCAGGAGTTGCCAATTCCATTACGGATAGCCAAACCAGTATCCGTCAGGGCGTCACTCTCTTGTCTAAAAACCTTACCTTAGCTGAGGAAAAAGGCGTGGATGTTTGGACGGCAGTGCAAGCCTACAATTTTGGAACGGCTTATATTGATTATGTTGCTAATCATGGTGGTAAGAGTACCATTGCATTAGCCACTGAATATTCCAAAAATGTCGTTGCTCCCAGTCTTGGAAACACCACTGGGGAAAGTTATTTTTACCACCACCCTATAGCACTCATATCTGGAGGAAAATTGTACAAAAACGGTGGTAATATCTATTACTCACGCGAAGTTCATTTCAATCTCTATCTGATTGAGTTGATGAGCTTGTTTTAACATATGTTTTAGAAAGTAGAAAATGAAAGCATTAGGACAGTATTTTAAAGGGTACCTGAAAGAGACAATCTTGGGGCCCCTTTTTAAATTATTTGAAGCTTCTTTTGAACTGTTAGTTCCCATTATTATTGCTAGAATCGTTGATACCATCATTCCCCACCATAATAAGTCACAGTTGTATGCCATGATTGGCTTGCTCTTTCTTTTGGCTATTGTAGGTGTAATCGTTGCTATTACAGCCCAGTATTTCTCATCAAAAGCTGCCGTCGGCTACACCCGTCAGCTCACGCAGGATTTGTTTAAGAAAATCATGAGTTTGAGTAAGGAGGACCGTGATCGCATAACCGCTTCTAGTTTGATTACGCGTCTAACCAGTGATACTTATCAGATTCAGACAGGTATTAACCAATTTCTACGCCTCTTTTTACGCGCACCTATCATTGTCTTTGGGTCAATTATCATGGCCTTTACCATTAGCCCAAAATTGACCATTGCCTTTGTTTTGATGGTGGTCATTCTCTTTACCTTGGTCTTTGTGATGTCACGCTTGCTAAATCCCATTTATGCAAAAATTCGTCTGGCTATCGACCACATTGTGCGTCTGACGCGTCAGCAATTAGAAGGTGCTCGCGTTATCCGTGCCTTTGGACAGGTGGACAAAGAAGAAGAGGAATTCTCTGCTGCTAATCAAGGCTACACGCGCTTGCAACTTAAGGCAGGGTACTTGTCTAGCTTAGTGACCCCTTTGACTTATGTCGTGGTTAACGGCACGCTGATTATCGTGATTTGGCAGGGAAATCTATCTATCGGACAAGGTTTATTGTCACAAGGGATGTTGATTGCCTTGGTTAATTATCTTTTGCAGATTTTGACAGAATTGCTCAAGATGACCATGTTAGTCACATCGCTAAACCAATCGTTCATCAGTGCTAAACGCATGACCGAAGTGTTTGAGATGCCGTCAGAAAATTTGAATACCCCATTGCCACAAAAAACGTCTGACCTTGCTATTAGCATCAAGGACATGAGTTTCACTTACCCATCCGCAGCTGAGCCTGCCTTGTCTGATATTAACCTGGCCATCACTCCAGGAGCCTTTATCGGGGTTATCGGAGGGACAGGAGCAGGAAAATCAACCTTGGTGGAATTGCTAACGCACCTGTACACCCCACAAGAGGGAAGTTTGAACATTTTCCAAAAGCAACACTCTCCTAAAACCTTGAAAGAATGGCGTTCGTGGGTCAATGTCGTGCCGCAAAAAGCAGAGCTGTTCCAAGGAACCATTCGTTCTAATCTGACCTTTGGATTAAAAGAAAAGATTAGCGATGAACAGCTTTGGCGTGCCTTGGATATTGCCCAAGCCACTGAATTTGTTTCAGAAAAAGAAGGGCAATTGGATGCCGTGGTGGAAGCTTTTGGGCGTAATTTTTCAGGTGGGCAGCGTCAACGGTTGACCATTGCTCGCGCCTTGGTGCAAGAAGCGCCGTTCTTGATTTTGGATGATTCCACATCAGCCTTGGACTACTTGACTGAAGCCAAGCTATTGACAGCCATTCATGAAGAATTGAAGGACACCACTTTGATTCTCATCTCACAACGCACCAATAGCTTAAAAGCTGCTGACAATGTCTTGCTCTTAGACCAAGGCAAGCAATTAGGCTTTGCGTCACATGATGACTTGTTAGCTCACAACAAGGTTTATCAGGCTATCCATTACTCACAACATTCTGAAGAAGAAGGAGGTTTAGGATGAAAGCACGCTATCAAACACAGACCACCCAACGCTTAATCAAAGATTTGTTGACACAAAGATGGCTGGTCTTGGGAGCAACCATTGGAACCCTGATGCAAGTGAGCTTGACCGTTTACCTCCCTATTCTCATCGGGGATGCGGTTGATGTTGTTTTATCACCCAATTCCATTCAACTGTTGTTGCCAATTATTGCCAAGATGATTGCCGTCGTCGGACTCAACACCTTGATTCAGTGGGTTAATCCTTTGATTTATAACCGCTTGACCTTCCAATTCGTTTACCAATTGCGGCAAAAAGTCATGGAAAAACTCAATCAAATGCCCATTGCTTATTTGGACCGCAAGAGCGCTGGCGACCTCGTCAGCCGCGTCACGACCGATTCTGAACAATTAAGCAACGGTTTGTTAATGGTCTTTAATCAATTTTTCATCGGTATTTTAACCATTGTCATTACCATTGTGGCTATGGCTGATATTGATTTGTTAATGGTTGGTCTGGTCTTGATTTTGACGCCCTTATCACTCTTTTTGGCACGTTTTATTGCCCAAAGAAGTTACCAATTGTACCAAAATCAAACCAAATCACGTGGTCAACAAACTCAGTATATCGAGGAAATGATTCGTCAGGAAAGTTTGATCCACCTTTTAAACGCTCAAAATACCACAATCGAGCAATTTACAGGCATTAACAATACTTATGCCGATTATTCTCAAGGGGCTATTTTCTATTCTTCAACGGTGAACCCAGCCACTCGCTTTATCAATAGTTTGATTTATGCCCTCTTGTCAGGGGTTGGAGCCTTGCGCATCATGTCAGGTGCCTTCACGATTGGAGAATTGACCACCTTCTTAAACTACGTCAACCAATACACCAAGCCTTTCAATGACATTTCATCTGTCTTGTCAGAATTGCAGAGCACCTTGGCTTGTGCAGAGCGTCTGTATAGCATTTTGGATGAAAAAAGCGAACCGCTCCCAGTGAAAATAGAGCTGGACGCTGAAAACATTAAAGGGCAAATTGATTTCAAAGCCGTTTCTTTTGGTTATACCAGCCAAAAAACCTTGATAAAACATCTGGACTTGTCTATTCCGCCAGCTTCAAAAGTCGCGATTGTTGGGCCAACAGGAGCAGGGAAATCAACCCTAATCAATCTCTTGATGCGTTTCTACGAGTTAAATAGCGGCTCAATTGACTTAGACGGCGTGCCAATGTCCCATTACGACGCGGAGGCCTTACGTCACCAAATCGGAATGGTCTTGCAAGAAACGTGGCTCAAGGTTGGTACCGTCCATGATAACATTGCTTACGGAAATCCAAATGCCACAAGAGAAGAAGTCATCGCAGCAGCTAAGGCTGCCAATGCCGATTTCTTTATCCGTCAATTGCCAAACGGCTACGACACTTATCTGGCTGATGCAGGCGCTTCATTGTCACAGGGACAACGCCAATTGCTCACCATTGCCCGCGTCTTTATCAAATCACCGAAAATTTTGATTTTAGACGAAGCCACATCGTCAATTGACACACGGACAGAACTCTTGGTGCAAGAAGCCTTTGAAACCTTGATGAAAGGACGCACCAGCTTTATTATCGCCCACCGTCTATCAACCATCAAAAACGTGGATTTCATTCTCGTTATGGTTGACGGGGATGTGGTCGAATACGGTAAACACCATGCCTTAATGGCGAAAAAAGGTGTTTATTACCAAATGCAAACCGCACACGACAGTGCCTTTTAAGCCAAAATACCTCCCTCATGTTTCCCATGAGAGAGGTATTTTTTAGTTATCAGGATACTGTTTTTCAAGGATATTGCTGATTAGAATGAGCAATATCGGTTGCAGTAAAATCAGCGTCCCTGTCATGATAGCTGGTAAAAAATAATCCAATGCAATCAGCAAAACCGTGACAATTCCCAGAAAAATCATGGTTATCATCAGAGCAATGCTGCCTACCTTTTCCTTGATAAAGGTATTGCGTTCTGTCTTGACGCTGATGCGATAAGTTGTGTCTGTTCGCATCATTTTATGGTGCAGCAAACTGAATGTAAGAAATGCTAAAAACCGCACTAAACAAAAAGATAAGCGCCATATCCATCGTTTTAGAAAAATCATTGCAAAACATCATTACAATAAGCAGGAGTGACAAGGCATAGCCAATGTACCAAATACGGTTGTTTCCCTTCATGGCAAGTCCTCCTCAATCACTAAGCGAAAGGACCTACAAGACCCCAAGTGGTACCCAAGCACTCACCGATTTTTCACCCACTGGAAAGTCCCCATAACCGTCCGCATCAATCGTGACAGGCAAAGGGTAGTGGTATAGGGCATCTTCAAAGGCTTGTCCAACCCAATTTTCCCCAACAAAAAGGCGTTTTGAGGTCGCTTTGCCATTGCTAATCACAACCGCTAGAGGATTTGGGTGCTGGTCATCGCCAAGGCAAGTCCAGCCGATGCAATTTTCCTCATCAAAATAATCCACTTCCTCGCCGTAAACCACCGTTTGACGCAGTAGAAGTAGGCGGTCAATCACATCTTTAAAGCTCTCTTGGGCAAATTCACCAGAAATGCCGTAATAATCCCCATAAAAAACACAAGGAAGTCCTGTTTGTCGCAAGAGAATGAGAGCATAGGCTGCAGGCTTAAACCACTCGGCAATCGTTGATTCTAAAGCCTGTCCACGCTGGGTATCGTGATTATCGACGAAAGTCACCGCAGAATCAGGGTGGTTTTTAACCAGCGTTCCCTCAAAAATCGTCTGCAAATCGAATTGCTCATCTTGGCTCGCGTCAAATAAATTGTGGTGCAGTCGCACATCTACCAAGTCAAAACGAAAATCCGTGCTTTCCAGATAATCCGTATTGGCTTGTTCATCGCTATTCCAAAATTCCCCAAAGACATAGAAATCATCGCCGTATTTGGCTTTCATATCGCGGATGAAATTCCCCATAAAGAAAGAATCAATGTGCTTGATAGCGTCCAAACGAAAACCTGTTATGCCAGTCGTTTCCACGAACCAGTCCGCCCAGTCGTAGATATTTTGAATGACCTCAGGGTGTTTAAAGTCCAAATCAGCGTACATGAGATAGTCGTAGTTACCGTTTTCACCATCCACCAGATTTTGGTTCGCCCAACCTTTGTTATCCCCTTGAATCTGAAAAATACCTGTCTTGCCTGTCTTGACATCGTAGTCAGTCCCAGTGAAATGGTACCAGTGCCACTCAAAAGCGTTGTATTTATGCTTTCTACCTGCAAAGGTAAAATTGGTCCAACCCTCGATTTCAAAAGGCTCGCTCAAGACCTTGGTGCGGTCCTCAGGCGACACCTCCACCACGGTAAAGACTTCCGTGTGGTCAGCAGCAGCCTTGTGATTCAAAATCACATCCGCCATAGGTTCAATGCCGTTATCTTTCAGGCTTTTAATAGTCGCTAGATAGTCAGCCTTGGTACCGTACTTAGTCCGAACGCTGCCTTTTTGCTCAAATTCTCCCAAATCAAACAAATCGTAAACACCGTACCCCACATCAGCCGAGTGCGTTGCCTTAAAGGCAGGCGGAAGCCACATCTTCGTAATCCCTTTTTTAGCTAATTGCGGTGCAGCAGCAGCCAAGTTTTGCCAGTGCTTACCATCATCAGGCAAATACCATTCAAAATACTGCATTAAGGTTTCATTTGTCATAAAAATAAATCTCCTAAAAAGAAAAAGCTGTTTCTTCCATTGTACCAAAAAGATAAAATAACGCAACCGTTTGCGTAAAGTACAACCTTTTCTGAAATATAACATGCAACTGACAAGGCAGACTGTTTGTGGTTATTTGGGAACAATAAAAAAGCAAGAGCTCTAGAAGCCCTCACCTATGGAGATTATGAAAAAGAAAAGTTTTAGGATTTTCTTATAATATAACCAAATAATCTTAATGCCCGCTTAAAAACTTTTCAAATGTTTTGACATGAGTCAATTGACTGAAATCTAACATCCTCATGACAAAATAACTCTTTTTTCAAAAATAGGACTTTAGACGGATGTGATTTAGGGCCACATCTTATATACTAATAGCATACCGATCCTTTTCATATTAACTCCGAACAGAACATTTTTTAGCTGTTCTGTTTTTTTCTTACCTAAAAGTAAGTGGTAAGAGTTTTTAGAAAGAATAATATTTTAAGCAAAAAGCTAGAGAGCTAGAGAAAATCTGCTCTCTTTTTGTTTGTTTAAAAATATTGAAAAGGAGATTGCCACATGAACGATCTAGAACTTGTCATGGATATTGAAACACTTGAAATTTTCGATATTGTTTCTGAAGAAGATACTGATAATGCTTTATCACTTTCATCTTCTGAAGATTATGTGACTGAAGTATCTGAAGAGGCAACAGTTGTTAACGATAACACATTTTATGAGTTGAAGCTTGTTCAATATAGCTACCAAAAGAAAATGCTTCAGGGAGTGCCCTAAAACAACTTCAAAAGACTGTTTTATAAGACTTAGTATTTAAATACTAACAGAACATAAGTTACGTTTTCGTGAAAGGAAATCAGTTATGACAAAGCAAGAAAAGCAAGAAAAGCAAGTACGAGAAATGTTAATTAGCACTTTGATGAAAGAGAGAAAAATCTCACGCAAAGAGTGTGAAAGTCAGTTGAAAGAACTAGAAGAATTTGGGCTTATCAAGATTAAACCAAACGGAGAATTTCACTTAAAGGTGGTATAAGACATGACTACATTTATTGCGATAACAGCGGATCAATATGTAACCTCTGAACGTTACTACAAACTCCCAAAAATCTTATTTGAAAACTCTATCTATGTTGAAATGCGATTAGACAGTAAAGTTGCTTATGCCTTTTTGCGAGATCGTTTAGGGTTATCAATCAAGAATAACTGGATTGATGAAAATGGTCAGTTATACCTGATTTACTCAAATACTGAGTTAATGAAAATCTTGAATTGCTCAAAAGGAACTTTATATCGCATCAAGAAAGAATTAGCCAAGTACGGTTTGATCAAAGAGGTGCAACAATCAGATAGCAGTAAAGGCAGTCTTGCTAACAGAATTTATTTAGGAAATCTTGTTTCTAACCAACCCCAACCCAAAGAACCTGTTGAAGAGTTTGAAAGCAAAGAAACTACCCCCGTCTCAAATTTAGACAGGGGGGGTATAAAATTTAGACAGGGGGGGTATCAAATTTAGCCCCTAGTGAGACTGAATATAATGAGACTGAATATAGTGATTATATTAGTTCTAGAAAGGCTGAGCAAAATTCTAACGAATTTTCTCAACCAGCTGGAACTGAGGACACAATCACACAAGATAAAAATGCGTCTGTTTCCTCTGCTATCAAACCTGAGTATTACAATCTGCTTCAAGTTATTGCTGATAGATACAACGACAGACTATTTGGTTTTCCAGAAGTCTATACGATGACTCATGACCAGAAAATGAAAATCGGACGCTATTTAGCTTCTGGCTATGTTAGCAGTAACGAAGTTTTGCGGTTGATTGATCGCATCCCTGAGAATAGTTCTTCCCCACTTGCTTATTTGCTCAAGTCGATTGAGAGCCTTCAAGCTGAACGACAGTTAGAAGCCAAGTTGTTAGCGAATAAGCAAGCGAAACAGTATTATCAAAATCTAAAGACAGGAGGTGGTGTTGATGTTTAGCATCTTCTCACTCATTATTGCTTTAGGTTTGGCTATTGTGGCAGTAGAACTCTATCATGCGCCTTTGATGGCTGATGATGAGATGACTGTGTTAGAAAGCCCTCGAAAGAGGCATCGTCATAACAGCCCTATGACAGATAATTACAATATGCAATCAAATAGCTGATCCTAATATCCTTTTGACCCAAGCAAGTCGTAAAACTACTTGCGATCCTTGAAAACTGAATACCCCCTCTGCCCTGATACAGCGTGACTATGAGATACAAAATTGGGGGCGGAGTGTAAAGCTAGACTCTAGCCTCAGTCACACGTTGCATTTTCGCAGGTTTGCCGTTCTGACCATAAACGGTGCGTATGAAGTACCGTTATCAAGATACGTCTTGATACAGCACGGCGTAAATTCGCTATTAAAATTTTTTTCAAGGAGAATTTTTATGGGAGATGAAAATACAGTCACTCTAAGTGACTTGAAAAAAATGGGAAAACACGGCGGTTCAACCGCTCGCCTCGAAGATGGAAGCGAAATCAAACTGTTAAAAGATTATGCAATTAAATTCATCAAAGGCTATGTGAAAAACGAATTGATGGATGTTGAACTGCGTTTGCCCTATAAAGAAATTTATAAACAAATTCGCACGATTAAAAATGGTCAATCTTTAA
>NZ_DEQF01000006.1:0-9235 GCF_002360305.1 Streptococcus sp. UBA3373
ATGTGAAAAGTCGTGCTGGTAAGCAAATCAGCACTTTTTTCCATGCGGATTTGGATGAGATAATCCTTGAGAGAATAACCTGTTTCTTCCTTGAATATCTTGTACAAGTAGGAGCGATTTAGATTGAGCTTTTTGGCAATATCACTAATTTTTAATGGTTTTCCATATTGTGTGTGAATGATTTTTTTAGCTTGCTTGATGTAATTTTGAATCAAAATACTGCTATCAGACATTGCTTTGCTTGGAAATTCTTCTATTAGAAACGCTAGCAATTTGTAAAGTTCAGCAATCAGCTGAAGCTCTGTAATGTCATCGAGTTTTTGATCACGGAATTGTGTTAATTTGACTAGCTGATCGAGGATTTTAGAGTTGAGCGTTGAATGACAAAAATAGTGTTCAAGAAGTTGTGTTTTATTTAAGATGCTTTCAGCTTTTGAGCCACTAAATCCAACCCAAAGATAAGTCCAAGGGTGCTTGCTATCAGCTTGGTAGAAGGTCACTTTTTCTTTTGGCAAAATGAACATATCACCTGTTTTAAGTTCGGTCGTTGTGCCATCAATTTTGAAAGTTCCTTTGCCATCAACAATGAAATGAAGGACGTAGTTATCCCTAACAGTAGGTCCAAAAGAGTAGTTTTTATCACAAATCTCAGCACCATAATGGTCGACGTTCAGGTCAAAATTATTCGTGCCAAATTCGTTGTAGGTATGTAGAATATTCAAAGTATCAACTCCTTTATAAACAACATTTTACCATATTTGCCCAACATGATACCATTCAAGAGGTAAATAAATGATGGTAAAATTTTAGTAAACAAAGGGAGGAATTATCATGGGAATTCGCATCGAAGGGAATCTTTTTTACATTCAAAGTAAAGAGATGTCAATGATTATCGAAAATAAAGAAGGGGATTTGCTTCTTCGTCATATTGGAGGCAAAATCGCCAAATATCACGGCTCAAACGCTATTTTGGAGAAGGACCACGCTTTTTCAGGAAATCCAACTCCAGATAACCGCACCTTTAGTTATGATACACAACGCCAAGTTTTTGGTGTTCATGGATTCGGAGATTTCCGACAACCATCTCTAAAAATAGCACACGCTAATAACGAATTGACACAATTTAAGTTAACATCTAGTGAGATTTTACATGGTGCAAAAGAAGCAACAGGATTACCTAATCCACATTCAACAGAAGATGCCGAAACTTTAGTTTTGACACTTGAAGACAAAGTCGCTGCGCTAGAATTAAAACTTTACTACACTGCTTATGCTGATTGCAGCACTATTTCAACTCATGCTGAGGTTCGAAATTTATCAGATAAAGCAGTTGTTATCAATCGTGCTTTGTCAACCATGCTTGATGTGCCAGCTTCTGCTTATGATGTGGTGACATTGCAAGGTGCTTATGCACGTGAAAAAACGGTTCGTCGTCAAAAAGTTGAACAAGGTATTTTCACAGTTGCTTCAAATCGCGGTGCTTCAGGTCATTCCCATACACCTGCCATGATTTTATGTGAGCATACAGCAACAGAAGATGCTGGTCAGGCTTTAGCTCTTCAACTGCTTTACAGCGGTAATTTCCAAGCTTTTGTCCAAAAAAATCAATTGAACGAAGTTCGTTTAGGTATCGGAATCAACGATGATAATTTTGCTTGGCAACTATCAGCTGGCGATAGCTTTGAAACACCAGTGGCTTTGATAACCTTTTCAAATCATGGTCTTGGAAAAATCACTCAAGAAAGTCAATTGTTCATTCAAGATCACATCATGCCAAAACAATTTGCACATGCTGAACGTCCAATTCTCATTAACAATTGGGAAGCGACTTATTTTAATTTCAAAAAAGAAAAATTGCTTGATTTAGCTGACGAAGCAAGCAAACTTGGTATCGAGCTTTTTGTTCTTGATGACGGTTGGTTTGGTAATCGATTTGATGATAATCGTGCGCTTGGTGACTGGGTTGTCAACGAAGAAAAACTCGGTGGACCTCTGAATGACTTGATTGCTGAAGTGCATGCCAAAGGTTTGAAATTTGGTTTGTGGTTTGAACCAGAAATGATTTCTGTTGATAGTGACCTTTATCGTGCGCATCCAGATTGGGCTATTCAAGCTGAAGGTCGTGGTCATACTTATTCTCGTAATCAATTGGTGCTCAACCTTGCAAATCCTGATGTCGTAGCCTACATCAAGGCAGCTATTGATAAGATTTTGACAGAAAATACTATTGATTATGTTAAATGGGATTATAACCGTAACATCACAAATATCGGAAATGGTGATACTTATCTTGCGACCCAAATGCAATCTCATGCTTACATGCTAGGTTTGTATGATTTGGTGTCTTATTTGACAGAAAAGCATAGTAACATTCTCTTTGAATCTTGCTCAGGTGGCGGTGGTCGAAATGATCTTGGTATGCTGCGCTATTTCCCACAAGTTTGGGCTAGTGACAATACTGATGCCATTTCACGTTTGCCAATTCAATACGGCTCGAGTTACCTTCACCCAACCATTTCAATGGGCTCTCACGTATCAGCAAGTCCTAATCACCAAATGGGACGCACAACACCGATTGAAACTCGCGGTAATGTTGCCATGATGGGAAATCTTGGCTATGAACTTGATTTGACCAGCTTGCCACAAGCTGAAAAAGATGTAATTACTGCTCAAGTTGCTCACTACAAAGACATTCGTCCAGTGATTCAATTTGGTAAGCAATATCGCTTGATTAATCCAGAAGAAGGGTCAAATGAAGCAGCGGTTCAATTTGTTTATGAAGATAAGGTAGTTGTCACTTATGTTCGCACACTTTCAACCATTGAAATCATTGAAACAACACTTAAGTTGAAAGGATTGGAAGAAGAGGCAACTTACCAACTACAAGGGATAGATCAAGTCTTCTCAGGGGCAGAGCTCATGTATGCGGGCCTCACAACGATTCTCCCACAAGGTGATTACCTCAGTAAACAATACTATTTCGTGAAACAATAAGGAGGTTTTCCATGAAATGGCCTAAACGATTAATAGTGACTGGAGTGGCAATGTTGACAGCGGCAGCTGCTTTGACATTGACAGCTTGTTCAAAAAACAGTGATTCCTCTAATGATGGCAAGGTAACTATCGAATATTTCAACCAAAAAACAGAAATGGTTGGTACGCTAAAAGAAATCATTAAGGATTTTGAAAAAGAAAATCCAAAGATCCATGTTAAAATGACCAGTGTGCCAAGTGCTGGTACCGTCCTAAAAACACGTATGCTTGCAGGCGATGCTCCAGATGTCATTAACATTTACCCTCAGAACGTTGATTTTAAAGAGTGGGCAAAAGCAGGTTACTTTGAGAATATGACTGGAAAATCATACCTTGAAAACATCAAAAATCATTACGAAAAAAATTATGCTGTCAACGGCAAAATTTATAGCGTCCCGCTATCAGCCAACGTTTCAGGGATTTATTTTAACAAGACAAAATTTGAAGAATTAGGCCTCAAAGTTCCAGAAACTTGGGATGAATTTGAAACACTTGTTAAACAGATTAAAGCTGACGGTGAAACGCCATTTGCGCTCGCTGGCAGTGAAGGTTGGACTTTAAATGGTTATCACCAATTAGCTTATATCAGTGTGACTGGCAGCGGTGATAAGGCAAATGATTATCTTCGCTTTTCTCCGGTGAATTTTATTTCAACTTCAGATAGTGAAGTTAAAGAGGTGCTAACGCGTCTAGATTTACTTGCTGATAAGGGTAATCAACAAACTAACTGGCAAGGTGCTTCCTACAATGATTCTGTAGTGGCGTTTGCAACTGGAAAAGCCTTGATGATGCCTGGTGGTTCATGGGCTTTAGCTGCCATCGAGCAACAAAATCCAGATTTTGAAGTATCAACATTTGCATTTCCTGGTGAAAAAGCTGGTCAGGAAGTAACTGTCGGTGCAGGTGATTTGGCCTTATCTATCTCATCATCAACTAAGCATAAAAAAGAATGTGAAGCATTCATTTCTTATATGGCTTCAGCTAAAGCAATGCAAAAATATTATGACGTCGATGGCTCACCAGTATCTGTAAATGGTGTGGTTGAAGACGAGAACTCTCCCCTTGCTCCGCTTTATCAATTAGCTTTTACAGATAAGCACTATGTTTGGCTTGGTGAAAATTGGACAAGCGAAGAAGACTTCTTTAGTTTGACAGCCAATTATTTGATGAGCAAAGATGCTAAGCAATATACAGATGAATTAAATGTCTTTTTCAATCCGATGAAAGCCGATGTGACGAAGTAGGAGGAAACTAGAATGCGAAAATTTTTAAATAAATATTGGGGCTGGGTGTTCTTGATTGTTCCCTTGATTTTACAAGCAATTTTCTTCTATTTCCCAATGATTCAAGGTGCTTTCTACAGTTTTACAAACTGGACTGGATTGACTTACAATTTTGATTTTGTTGGTGTCAATAATTATAAAATCTTGCTAACGGATACCAAATTCTTTAAAGCTCTTGGCTTTACTTTGATTTTGACCATTGCGTTAATTATCGGTGAAATTGTGATTGGTATCTGGGTGGCGCGTGCTTTGAATGCTAAAATCAAAGGTCAAACGTTCTTTAGAGCTTGGTTCTTTTTCCCAGCTGTTTTGTCAGGGTTGACAGTGTCTTTGATTTTTAAACAGGTTTTTAACTATGGTTTGCCTGCTATCGGTGAAGCTTTGAACATTGAATTTTTGAAAACAAGTCTTTTAGGAACAACTGGCGGTGCTGTTTTTGCAGCAATCTTTGTTATGTTGTGGCAAGGTGTTGCCATGCCGATTATTCTCTTCCTATCTGGTCTTCAAACCATTCCAAGTGAGATTACAGAAGCGGCCGCAATCGATGGCGCAAACAGCAAACAAACGTTCTGGAACATTGAATTACCATATCTGTTACCAAGTATTTCTATG
Source organism: Streptococcus sp. UBA3373 (assembly GCF_002360305.1). Lineage (NCBI taxonomy): Bacteria > Bacillati > Bacillota > Bacilli > Lactobacillales > Streptococcaceae > Streptococcus > Streptococcus sp. UBA3373. The sequence goes on from NZ_DEQF01000006.1 coordinate 4,929, forward strand.
GTCTTTATCATGGCACTAAAAGGTGGCTTAACAGCTTTTGACCAAATCTTTGCTTTGACTGGTGGTGGACCAAGTAATTCAACAACATCAATCGGACTTTTGGTTTACAATTATGCCTTTTCAAGTAACCAATACGGTTATGCTAACGCAATTGCCTTGATTCTTTTTGCCATCATTGTTCTTGTTTCAGTGTTGCAACTTAAATTATCAAGTCGTTTTGAAGTATAGGAGTGAGTGAGAGATGAAAAAAGAAGAACGTTATAATACTTTTTGGAAATATGTGCTCTTAATTGCGGGTTCAATTCTGATTTTGATTCCTTTATTAGCAACTGTCTTTAGTTCATTTAAGACAACTAAGGATATCATGCAACATTTCTTTGCTTTTCCAAATCCTGTCACTCTAAGCAACTACACACGCTTGCTTGCTGATGGCATCGGACATTATTTCTTAAATTCAACGATTATCACCGTTGTATCAGTGATTTTGGTGACTTTATTTATTCCTGCGGCTGCTTATTCAATTGCTCGTAATATGAGCAAAAAACGTGCTTTCAATATCATGTACAGTTTGTTGATTTTGGGAATTTTTGTGCCATTTCAAGTTATCATGATTCCAATCACAGTAATGATGAGTCGACTTGGCTTGACTAATATTTGGGGTTTGATTATCTTGTACTTAACATATGCTGTACCACAAACCTTATTCTTGTATGTCGGATACATCAAGTTAAGTGTTCCTGACAGTTTGGATGAAGCAGCTGAGATTGATGGTGCTGATAAATTCACAACTTATCGCAAAATCGTCTTTCCAATGTTAAAACCAATGCACGCTACAACTTTGATTATCAATGCACTTTGGTTTTGGAATGACTTCATGCTTCCACTCTTGATGCTGAACAAATCATCAGACTCTTGGTCATTGCCACTTTTTCAATACAACTACACAGGACAATACCTCAGCGACTACGGACCAAGCTTTGCATCATACGTCGTTGGTATTATTACTATCACAATCGTTTACCTCATTTTCCAAAAACATATCATTTCAGGAATGAGCAACGGCGCAGTGAAATAAGGAGTCGACGCAGTGTCATTAAGACACAAGGAGGCTCATCTTTTTCACCCAGCTTGTAGCCCGAGTTCAACTTTTGCTGGGTGCTAAAATCCAAAAGGGTAAAGGAGTAACTATGACAATACAAAATAAAACAATGCTTATTACTTACTCAGATAGTCTGGGAAAGAATTTGAAAGAATTAAATGAAAATCTTGGCAAGTATTTTGGAGAAGCTGTCGGCGGGGTTCATCTTTTGCCATTTTTCCCGTCAACAGGTGACCGTGGTTTTGCGCCAGTCGATTATGATGAGGTTGATGCTGCATTTGGGGATTGGGATGACGTGAAGGCATTGGGTGAGAAGTATTATCTCATGTTTGATTTCATGATTAACCATATTTCTCGTCAATCAAAATATTACAAAGATTATCAAGAAAAGCACGAAGCTAGTGCTTACAAGGATATGTTTCTTAACTGGGATAAATTTTGGCCAGAAAATCGTCCGACACAAGCTGATGTGGATTTGATTTACAAGCGTAAAGACCGCGCACCAAAACAAGAAATTCACTTTGCGGACGGTTCAGTTGAGCATCTCTGGAACACATTTGGTGAAGAGCAGATTGACCTTGATGTGACAAAAGACGTGACCATGGATTTCATTCGAAAGACCATCGCGCATTTAGCTGAAAATGGTTGCGACCTTATTCGATTAGATGCTTTTGCTTATGCAGTTAAAAAATTAGATACTAATGATTTCTTTGTAGAACCAGAAATCTGGGAATTGCTTGATAAAGTCCGTAGCATTGCTGCGGAATCTGGTACAGAGTTACTTCCAGAAATTCACGAGCATTATTCGATTCAGTTTAAAATCGCTGAGCACGATTACTATGTTTATGATTTTGCCCTTCCGATGGTGGTTCTTTATAGCCTTTACAGCGGAAATGTTAATCGTTTGGCGAAATGGCTTAAAATGTCTCCAATGAAACAATTTACGACACTTGATACGCACGATGGTATTGGAGTTGTTGATGTCAAAGATATCTTGACGGATGAGGAAATTGATTACACGTCAAATGAACTTTATAAAGTAGGTGCCAACGTCAACCGAAAATATTCAACAGCCGAGTATAATAATCTTGATATCTACCAAATCAATTCAACTTACTATTCTGCGCTTGGGGATGATGACAAGAAATATTTCTTAGCTCGTTTGATTCAAGCTTTCGCGCCAGGCATTCCACAAGTGTATTATGTTGGCTTTTTAGCTGGTAAAAATGATCTTGAATTGTTAGAAAAAACAAAAGAAGGTCGCAATATTAATCGTCATTATTATAGCAGTAGCGAAATTGCAGAAGAAGTCAAACGTCCAGTTGTTCAAGCTTTGCTAAAATTATTTACTTTCCGTAATCAATCGGCTGCTTTTGACCTGGATGGCAGTATTGAAGTTGATGAACTTGATAGTCACACAATTCTTATTACACGCCGTAATCAAGGCAGTAGTGTTGTCGCACAAGCAAAGATTAATCTAAAAGATTTGACTTATCATATCACAGAAAACGGTCAAGAAATTACCTTTCTATAAAGCTAAAAGCAAGGGATTATCCTTGCTTTTCTCTGCATCTAGGTTTGAGTAATGCAAACGATTGCGTGAAACAAAAGAAAAAGCTAAAATAGAGACAAAGAATTCTAAAATGAGGTGCGTTATGGAAAAACATTGGTGGCACAAAGCAACGATTTATCAAATTTATCCAAAATCTTTTAAGGACTCAAACGGTGATGGAGTTGGTGATTTAAAAGGAATTATCAGTAAGCTTGATTACCTGCAAAAGCTCGGAATTACAGCGATCTGGCTCTCTCCAGTTTACCAGTCTCCAATGGATGATAATGGCTATGACATTTCAAATTATGAGGCGATTGCTGATATTTTTGGCGATATGTCTGATATGGAAGAATTGCTAGAAGAGGCAAAAGCGCGTGGTATCCGCATCATTATGGACTTAGTGGTTAATCACACGTCAGATGAGCACGCTTGGTTTGTTGAAGCGCATGAAAATCCTGATAGTAAGTATCGTGATTTTTACATTTGGCGTGATAAACCTAATGAGCTCGATTCTATTTTTGGTGGCTCTGCTTGGGAATATGATCGCAAAACTGGGCAATATTATTTGCACTTTTTCAGCAAGAAACAACCTGATTTGAATTGGGAAAATCCGCTGTTACGCCAGTCTGTTTATGATATGATGAATCGCTGGATTGACAAAGGTATTTCTGGTTTTCGTATGGACGTGATTGACATGATTGGGAAGATTCCTGACCGCTTAATCTCAAATAATGGTCCAAAATTGCACGACTACCTTAAAGAAATGCACCAAAAAACTTTAGCCGGAAAAGATTTGTTAACGGTTGGTGAAACTTGGGGAGCAACTCCGGAAATTGCTAAGAAGTATTCATCGCCAGCTGAGAAAGAATTGTCCATGGTCTTTCAATTTGAGCATATCGGTCTTCAACACAAGCCAAACGCTTCAAAATGGGAATACGAAAAAGAGCTAAATGTTCCTGCTCTCAAAGCTATTTTCAACAAATGGCAGACAGAACTGGAACTTGGTCAAGGCTGGAATTCCCTTTTCTGGGACAATCATGATTTGCCGCGCGTGCTTTCTATCTGGGGTGACACTGACGATTATCGTGAAAAATCAGCCAAGGCGCTAGCCATTTCCTTACACTTGATGCGAGGAACGCCTTACATCTACCAAGGAGAAGAAATCGGCATGACTAACTATCCTTTCAAAGATTTGGGAGAAATTGATGATATCGAGTCACTAAATTTTGCCAAAGAAGCCCTTGAAAATGATAAGACACCAGAAGAAGTCATGGATAGCATTCGTATGATTGGACGTGACAATGCTAGAACACCGATGCAATGGGATAATGGCAAGAATGCAGGATTTTCAACAGCTGATAAAACTTGGTTACCAGTTAATCCCAATTACACAGAAATTAATGTACAAGCAGCTCTAGACAATCCAGATTCTATTTTCTACACTTACCAAAAACTCATCAAACTTCGCAAAGAAAACGATTGGTTGATTGATGCGGATTTTGAACTTTTGGATACAGAAGATAAGGTTTTTGCTTATCTTAGAAAAACAGCAGATGAAACTTATTTAGTAGTTGCAAACTTATCAAATCAAGTCCAAGCCTTTGAAACAACTCTTTCTTATCAAGAAACTATCATCAGTAACACCTCAGAGTTAAT
>NZ_DEQF01000006.1:9336-57425 GCF_002360305.1 Streptococcus sp. UBA3373
TTATTTTGTGCTATCACGTAAAGTCAAGTTGGTAGCTAGTCTTGTCATTGTTGGGACGGTGTGGCGTTTGATAAGTTGGCGATTTAAGATAGCAACAGCTGTGCGTCCCATTTCTTCAGTATAGACTGTGATACTGGATAGAGCAGGAAAGACCTGCTTCGTTAGAGGTGTGTCATTGAAAGAAATGAGGCTGACGCGGTCAGGAACAGCAATATTAGCTTCTTGAAGCGCACGAAGGGCACCTATGGCTAGAGTGTCATTTGCAACAAAGAAAGCTTGTGGAAGGTCGTCGCCCAATTTTTCGATAGCTTCTTTCATCAAAGCGTATCCTGATGGGGCAGAAAAATCTCCTACAAAGACATAGTCAGGGTTATAGAGATTATTTTCGTAAGCATAGTTTTTAAAGGTACGGAAACGTTGGTCGACAATGAGTTCTTTTTGGTCAGTTGTACGTTCTTCCCCAGCAATCATCCCGATTTTAGTAAATCCTTTTTTCATGAAATAATCGAGAACCTTGACAACGGCGTTATCAAAATCCGTAGTGACGCAAGGGTGACCAGCATTTAAAGTATCACTATCAACGAAAACTAGGTTTTTTGAATGATTTTCTAGACTGTGAATTTGTTGGTCTGAAAATTTACCAATAGCGATAATCCCGCTAATACTTTCTGAAATCGTTAGAATGTCATTGTTAAAATAGCGTACAACGTCATAACCCAGTTCTTGAGCACGTTTTTCAAGACCAATACGAATGCTGTAATAGTAAAGGTCGTTTAACTCTTCTTGTTCACTATACCATTGGACAATGGCAATCTTTTGACGTTCTTGTGTGATGTTTGTGTTGCGTTTGTGTTTTTCGTAACCTAATTCTTCAGCAACTGTCAAAATACGGTGACGTGTCTCTTCACCAACTGAGAGGGTTTTATCTTTATTAAGGACACGTGAGACGGTCGCTGATGAAACATTTGCTAGCTTTGCGATATCTTTTAATGTAGCCATAGGTCATCCCTTCTTTCTTGATAGTATTATATCACATCATTAGGAAAAATAAAGCTTTTAAGTAAAACTTTAGTAAATATCATTGACATGTTTTAACTAAGACAGTAAAATGAAACCGTAATCATAATAAAGCAATAAAAAAAGGAGACCCCCATGAATACGAAAGAACTTAATCAAGCTTTTATTAATGTTTTTGGAACAGAAGCCGATGCTACATTTTTCTCACCAGGTCGTATTAATCTAATTGGTGAACATACAGACTACAATGGCGGTCATGTTTTCCCAGCGGCTATCACCCTTGGAACATACGGTGCAGCTCGCAAACGTGACGATCAAACACTTCGTTTTTATTCAGCTAACTTTGATGATTTAGGTATTATTGAAGTGTCACTTGATAATCTTACTTTTGATAAGAAAGATAGCTGGACAAATTATCCAAAAGGTGTCATTAAATTCTTGCAAGAAGCTGGTCACAAAATTGATAGTGGTTTTGAACTTTACGTCAACGGTAATATTCCAAATGGTTCTGGCTTGTCATCATCAGCCTCACTAGAACTTTTGGTCGGTATCGTAGCCGAAGAATTATTTGACCTTGAAGTTGAACGTTTAGACTTAGTAAAAATTGGTAAACAAACAGAAAATAAATTTATCGGAGTAAATTCTGGTATCATGGACCAATTTGCCATCGGTATGGGTGCTGACAAACAAGCTATCTACCTTGATACAAATACATTAGAATATGAACTTGTTCCACTTGATCTTGGTGACAATGTCATTGTCATCATGAATACTAATAAACGTCGTGAGCTTGCTGATTCAAAATATAACGAACGTCGTGCAGAATGTGAAAAAGCAGTAGAAGAACTTAACCAAGTGCTTGATATCAAGACATTGGGTGAACTTGATTTGCAAAGTTTTGACGAATATAGCTATCTTATTAAAGATGAAAATCGTCTCAAACGTGCCCGCCATGCTGTCTGGGAAAATCAACGTACCCTTCAAGCCAAAGAAGCTTTGATGGCTGGTGAACTTGAAAAATTTGGTCGTTTGGTGAATGCCTCACATGTCTCACTTGAGCATGATTATGAGGTAACAGGTATCGAACTTGATACCCTTGCTCACACTGCTTGGCAACAAGAAGGAGTTCTCGGAGCTCGTATGACAGGAGCGGGATTCGGTGGCTGCGGTATTGCTATTGTTGCTAAAGATAAAGTTGATGAATTTACTAAAAACGTTGGGCAAATTTACACTGAAACAGTTGGTTATGCGCCAGCTTTCTACATTGCTGAAATCGCTGATGGTTCACGTGTCTTATCTAGAAAATAATTAAGATTAGAGAGATAAAATGAAACTTTTAGATACTTTTGTCGCTAAGGTAATTGAAGCAAGCGACTATACAGAAGATGATATGTTTTACTTGCGTAACCGTGTCCTAGCCCTTGTGGGTGAGGATGGAGCAGAGCAAGAAACGCAAGAAACAGATTTAATTGCTCTCAAAGAAGAGTTGGTTGACTTAGCTGTAAAAAATGGCAAAGTCGGCGAATTAATGGCAGAAAAAGATTGCTTGGGTGCTGAATTGATGAACTTCATCACACCAATCCCGAGTCAGGTGAATCGTCGTTTCTGGGACACTTATGCTAAATCTCCTCAACAAGCTGTCGCAGATTTTTATGACCTAAGCAAACGTAATGACTACATTAAAATCGCTGCAATTGCCAAAAATATTGCCTTTACGACGCCGTCACAATACGGTGATATTCAGATTACGATTAATTTATCAAAACCTGAAAAAGACCCTAAAGCAATTGCTGCTGCTAAGTTAACCAAGGCGTCTTCTTATCCAAAATGTCAGTTATGTATGGAAAATGAAGGCTATCAAGGTCGAATTAATCACCCAGCGCGTGCTAATCACCGCATCATTCGCTTGAATCTTGGCGATGAAAAATGGGGCTTCCAATACTCACCATATGCCTATTTTAATGAACATTGCATTATTCTAAATACTGAGCATGTGCCGATGGTTATCAGTAAAAATACTTTTGCGCAGTTACTTGATATTGTCGATATTTTCCCAGGTTACTTTGCTGGGTCAAATTCAGACTTGCCAATCGTCGGTGGGTCAATCTTGACACACAATCACTATCAAGGTGGTCGTCATGTCTTTCCAATGGAAATAGCCGAGCTGGACAATGAATTTCATTTTAAAGGTTATTCTGATGTGACAGCAGGTATTGTCAAATGGCCAATGTCAGTGCTCCGTTTACGTAGTCAAAACAAGGCACGCTTGGTTGAGTTGGCTGAAAAAATTCGTTTGGCATGGTACGATTATTCTGACGAAAGTGTTGATGTATTAGCTTATACAGGCGACACACCACATCACACAGTTACTCCAATTGCACGCAAACGTGATGGTCAATTTGAACTGGATATCGTTCTTCGAGACAATCACACGACAGCTGAATTTCCAGACGGTGTTTATCATCCACATGCTGATGTGCAACACATTAAAAAGGAAAATATTGGACTTATCGAAGTTATGGGGTTAGCTATTTTACCGCCACGTCTGAAAGATGAACTGCTAGAAGTTGAAAAATATCTTTTGAACCAGTATAATGAAATCGCTGACTATCATAAAGATTGGGCAGATGAGATTAAAAAACGTACGGATATTACGGCTGATACAGTGCATAATATTGTACAAGAAGAAGTTGGACACGTTTTTGTTCGTGTTCTAGAAGATGCCGGTGTTTACAAACGTGATGAAAAAGGTCAAAAAGCCTTTATGCGTTTTGTAAATGGCATTGGGTTAGAATAGGAGAAATAAATGTCAATTTTAGTGCTTGGTGGAGCTGGCTACATCGGCTCTCACATGGTTGATCGTTTAATTGAAAAAGGTGAAGAAAAAGTTGTTGTTGTCGATAGTTTGGTGACAGGACATCGTGCAGCGGTTCATCCTGACGCAAAATTCTATCAAGGAGATCTTGCTGATCAAGATTTCATGCGTAAGGTTTTCACAGAAAATCCTGATGTGGATGCTGTCATTCACTTTGCAGCTTATTCATTGGTTGCAGAATCAATGGAAAAACCATTGAAATACTTTGATAACAACACTGCTGGCATGATTAAATTGCTTGAAGTGATGAATGAATTTGGTATTAAATACATTGTTTTCTCATCAACAGCAGCAACTTATGGTATTCCAGATGAAATTCCAATCAAGGAAACAACGCCTCAACGCCCAATCAATCCTTACGGCGAAAGTAAGTTAATGATGGAAACCATTATGAAATGGTCTGACCAAGCTTATGGTATTAAGTTTGTGCCTCTTCGTTATTTCAACGTTGCGGGTGCGAAACCTGATGGGTCTATCGGCGAAGATCATGGACCTGAAACCCACTTGTTACCAATCATTTTACAAGTGGCGCAAGGTGTGCGTGACAAAATCATGATTTTTGGAAATGATTACAACACTCCAGATGGAACGAATGTTCGTGATTACGTTCACCCATTTGATTTGGCGGATGCTCACCTTTTAGCAGTCAAATACTTGCGTGAGGGCAATCCATCAACTGCTTTTAACCTTGGTTCATCAACAGGTTTTTCAAACTTGCAAATGCTTGAAGCAGCTCGTAAGGTGACAGGAAAGGAAATCCCAGCAGAATTGGCAGGGCGTCGTCCTGGTGATCCAGATACTTTGGTAGCGTCATCAGAAAAAGCGCGTGAAATCCTTGGTTGGAAACCACAATTTGATGATATTGAAAAAATCATCGCTTCAGCCTGGGCATGGCATTCAAGCCATCCAAATGGCTATAACGACAGATAAAATGTTAAGGCATCAAGTCTAAACTTGGTGCTTTCTTCTGATGCTAGAAAAAGGATGAAAAACGCCTTGATTTCGGACATTTTTACGGTCAATTCTTGCGTTGAGTAGGTAATTTTGGTATAGTAAAATTTGACCTTATAATTTTGGAGGATAGATATGGGAACAATTATTATGTTGGTTGTGATGATTGGGTTGCTTTGGTTTATGCAACGTTCACAACGCAAACAAGCTCAAGAACGTCAAGATCAGCTTAATGCTTTAAATAGAGGCGATGAAATCGTTACAATCGGTGGTCTTTACGGTATCATTGACGAAGTGGATACAGATAACAAAAAAATGGTCTTGGACGTTGATGGTATTTATTTGACTTTTGAATTAAGCGCTTTGAAACGTGTTGTAAACAAAGCAGCTCAAGATACCATTGAAACAACTGTTATCGAAGAAGTGGAAACACCAGTTGAAGAAGATCAAGCTATTGAAGCAGATTCTGATTCTGATACAGCGGTTAAAAGCGAAGACTAAAAATCAATTCAGGTGGAAAAACCATCTGATTTTTTCTTTTGGCCTGAGGATTGTGGGTAAAAACTATGTAAAACTGGGTAATAAGTAGAGAAAAAATACGCGTTTTATGATAAAATATAACGAGCATATACTTGGTAAGGAATTTTTATGTTTAATTTTAGAAGAAAAGAAAAAACGCCTCATCTAGATAAGATTCCCAACCATATCGGGATTATCATGGATGGTAATGGTCGTTGGGCAAAAAAACGCATGCAGCCTCGTGTGATGGGGCACAAAGCGGGAATGGATGCCCTTCAAGAAGTCACAATAAAAGCGTCACAGCTAGGTGTTAAGATTTTAACCGTTTATGCTTTTTCAACTGAAAATTGGTCACGTCCTGAAAGCGAAGTGTCCTTCATCATGAATTTACCTGTGGAATTCTTTGATAAATACGTCCCAGAATTGAATGCCAATAACGTTCGGGTGCAAGTGATTGGGGATACCAAGCGACTTCCAGAAGCTACTTTAGATGCTTTGAATCGTGCTTGCGAAACAACCAAACACAACTCAGGCTTGATTTTAAATTTTGCCTTGAATTATGGTGGTCGTGCAGAAATCACAGAAGCGGTGAAAATGATTGCGCAAGAAGTATTGGAGGCTAATATCAGTCCTGATGATATCACAGAAGAAGTGATTGCCAATCACTTGATGACCAATCATTTACCATATTTGTATCGTGACCCAGACTTGATTATCAGAACAAGTGGCGAGTTGCGTCTGAGCAATTTCTTGCCTTGGCAATCGGCTTACAGTGAGTTTTACTTCACACCTGTTTTGTGGCCTGATTTTAAAGGGGACGAATTGGTGAAAGCTATTGAATCGTATAACGAGCGTCAGCGTCGTTTTGGTGGAATATAGAAAGGGCTAACATGAAACAACGTGTCATTTGGGGGGCAATTGCCTTAGTTATTTTTCTGCCTTTTCTACTGTGGGGCGGCTTATCTTTTCAGGTTTTTGTAGGTCTGTTAGCGATGATTGGTGTCGCTGAGATGTTACGCATGAAGGGGCTAGAATTCTTCTCACTTGAAGGGGCTTTAGCCATGCTGGGTGCTTTTGTTTTGACGGTGCCTTTGGACCACTATTTCCCATCATTGCCGATTGATTCGAGTTTCTCAGTTTATGGGATTTTGGTTTTCTTATTGTTAGCAGGAACGGTTATCAACAGCGATGACTATTCGTTTGAGGACGCGGCTTATCCGATTGCCTCAAGCCTTTACGTTGGTATTGGTTTCCAAAATCTTGTTGCTGCTCGAATGAGCGGTCTGGATAAAGTCTTGTTTGCCCTCTTTATTGTGTGGGCGACGGATATTGGCGCTTACATGATTGGTCGCCGTTTTGGTACGCGTAAGCTCTTGCCAAAAGTATCGCCTAATAAAACCATCGAAGGTAGTTTAGGCGGTGTGGTTTGTGCGATGGTGGTATCACTTGTCTTTATGCTGGTTGATAAAGCCGTTTATGCGCCGCATCATTTGTTGGCGATGCTGCTTTACGTTGCTTTATTTAGTGTTTTTGGGCAATTTGGTGACTTGGTGGAAAGTGCCATCAAACGTCATTTTGGGGTGAAAGACTCTGGAAGATTGATTCCTGGGCATGGTGGTATTTTGGACCGCTTTGATTCAATGATTTTTGTTTTCCCAATTATGCACCTTTTTGGTCTATTTTAAACACGATTTAATAGGGTATTGATAATTCCTGTTCTGTTAGAAGAATAGGAATTCTATCATTTTTCCTGCCGTATGGAAAGGAGTCAAATGCTCGGAATTTTAACCTTTATTATTGTTTTTGGTATTTTAGTGGTGGTTCACGAATTTGGGCATCTCTATTTTGCCAAAAAATCTGGTATCTTGGTTAGAGAATTTTCAATCGGAATGGGTCCTAGGATTTTCTCGCATATTGACAAAGAAGGTACCGCTTATACCATTCGTATCCTGCCTTTAGGTGGTTATGTGCGAATGGCAGGCTGGGGTGAGGATACAACTGACATTAAAACAGGAACGCCTGCCAGCCTCACGCTAAACGCAGACGGTGTGGTGACGCGTATCAATTTATCGCAAAAACAATTGGACCGCACTGCTCTTCCAATGAATGTGACGTCGTATGATTTGGAAGACAAACTTGAAATCACTGGTTTGGTATTGGACGAAACCAAAACTTACGCCGTTGATCATGATGCAACCATCGTGGAAGAGGACGGCACGGAAATTCGTATCGCTCCCCTTGATGTTCAGTATCAAAATGCGACTGTTTGGGGACGTTTAATCACTAACTTTGCAGGGCCTCTAAACAACTTTATTTTAGGAACAATTGCTTTTATCGTCCTTGTCTTTATGCAAGGTGGGGTTCCAAACACAGCGTCTAACGTGATTCAAGTGACGCCAGATGGTGCCATGCAGGAAGCTGGTGTTAAAAGTGGTGACCGTATTTTAAAAATCGCCAATTACGAGGTTTCAAATTGGGATGACTTGTCTGATGCCGTTTCAAAAGCGACCGACCATTTGTCAGAGGGTGATACCATTGACGTGACTGTCAAGACCACATCAGGTTCGGTTGAAAATGTGGCTGTTCGTCCGAAAAAGAACAATGGCAGTTATTTCATCGGCGTTTCCCCTGGTCTAAAAACAGGTTTTTGGGACAAGGTGACAGGTGGCTTTAAACTCGCTGGCCAAAGTGTAACAATGATTTTAAGTGCCTTGAGAAGCCTGATTTCCCAATTTAGCTTAGACAAGCTAGGTGGTCCAGTTGCTATCTACGAAGCGTCTAGCCAAGCCGCATCAAACGGTTTAATCTCTGTTGTTTATTTGTTAGCGACCTTGTCAATGAATTTAGGTATTGCCAATTTGATCCCTATCCCAGCTTTGGATGGTGGTAAAATTTTGATGAATCTGATTGAAATGGTTAGAGGAAAACCGCTAAAACAAGAAACAGAAACGTATATTACCTTGGCAGGAGTTGCCATCTTGTTTGTTTTGATGATTGCGGTCACATGGAATGATATCATGCGTGTCTTTTTCTAAAGGCAGCTGACTACAATTCGTTACTATAATTATTTTGGAAAGGAATTTAGGCGATTTTGCCATGAACAAGAGGATAAGTAAGCTAAGGTTAGATGAAAAGCTTGCTTATTTTCATGAAAATCGCCATTATCGTGTTATGAAACAATCACAAATGCTTATCCCTACACTTCGCGAAATGCCAAGTGATGCCCAAGTTATTAGCCATGCTTTGATGGTTCGTGCTGGATACGTTCGCCAAGTATCAGCTGGTATCTATGCCTACCTTCCTTTAGCGAACCGTACGATTGAGAAATTCAAAGCCATTATGCGCGAAGAATTTGAAAAAATCGGTGCCGTTGAAATGTTAGCACCAGCGCTTTTAACCGCTGATTTGTGGCGTGAATCAGGTCGTTACGAAACTTACGGTGAAGACCTTTATAAATTGAAAAACCGTGACAAATCTGACTTTATCCTTGGTCCAACACATGAAGAAACCTTCACTAGCTTGGTGCGTGATGCGGTTAAATCTTACAAACAATTGCCGTTAAATCTCTACCAAATCCAATCAAAATACCGTGATGAAAAACGCCCTCGTAATGGTTTGCTTCGTACGCGTGAATTTATCATGAAAGATGGTTACAGTTTCCATGCGGATTACGATGGTTTGGATGTGACTTACGAAGAATACCGCAAAGCTTATGAAGCTATTTTCACGCGCGCGGGTCTTGATTTCAAAGGTATTATTGGTGACGGTGGTGCCATGGGTGGTAAAGATTCTCAAGAATTTATGGCGATTACACCAGACCGTACAGACCTTGACCGTTGGGTAGTTCTTGACAAGTCTATTGCCTCAATGGACGAAATTCCTGAAGATGTTTTAGAAGATATCAAGAAAGAATTGGCGTCATGGTTGGTATCAGGTGAAGATACGATTGCTTACTCAACAGAGTCAACTTACGCTGCTAACTTGGAAATGGCAAGCAACGAATACAAACCAAAAACAAAAGTGGTTGCTCAAGAAGACGTTCAACGTGTGGAAACACCAAATTGCAAAACCATTGACGAAGTGGCTGCTTTCTTAAACGTGCCAGAAAGCCAAACCATTAAAACCCTTCTATTCATCGCTGATAATGAGCCTGTAGTGGCGCTTTTGGTTGGTAATGACCAAGTCAACGAAGTGAAATTGAAAAACTATCTTGGGGCTGATTTCCTTGACCCAGCTAGCGAAGAGGACGCTGTTAAAGTCTTTGGAGCAAACTTTGGTTCACTTGGACCTGTTCAATTGCCAGAAAATGTGCGTATCGTGGCTGACCGCAATGTTCAAGATGTGGCAAATGCAGTTGTTGGGGCAAATGAAGATGGTTACCACTTAACAGGTGTCAACCCAGGTCGTGATTTTGAGGCAGAATACGTTGATATTCGCGAAGTCAAAGAAGGTGAAATCTCACCAGACGGTAAAGGAACGCTTAAATTTGCGCGTGGTATTGAAATTGGTCACATTTTCAAATTGGGAACGCGTTATTCTGAAAGCATGGGTGCAACGATTCTTGACCAAAATGGTCGTGCTGTGCCAATTATTATGGGCTGCTACGGTATCGGAGTTAGCCGTATCTTGTCAGCTGTGATTGAACAACACGCTCGCCTCTTTGTGACGAAAACACCAAAAGGTGCTTACCGCTTTGCGTGGGGTATTAACTTCCCTAAAGAATTGGCACCATTTGATGTGCACGTCATCACTGTCAATGTGAAAGACGAAGCTGCTCAAGCATTGACAGCTAAAGTTGAAGCAGATTTGGTTGCTAAAGGTTACGAGGTCTTAGTTGACGACCGTAATGAACGCGTTGGTTCTAAATTCTCAGATAGCGACCTTATTGGTTTGCCAATCCGTGTCACTGTTGGTAAAAAAGCTGAAGATGGTATCGTCGAAGTGAAAATCAAGGCAACTGGTGACACTATTGAAGTCAATGTAGAAAACCTCATTGAAACCCTTGATATTTTAACCAAAGAACAATAATCCTTAACAATCTGGACCTTGGGTTCAGATTGTTTTGTCTTTACCCAAAAGGGGCAGCTTAATATCGAAAAAAGTCCTATTTTATGGTAAAATGAAAAAAATACGCTTTTGACAAAGGGAAACATGACACGTGTTTCCTCTTTTATTCAGTCCTTGTGGCTAGTTAGTTTTTGGAATTGAGGTCGTTTACGCATGATGTCAGAATTGTTTAAGAAATTGATGGAGCAAATTGAGATGCCGCTTGAAATGCGACAATCGCCTGCTTTTTCATCTGCCGATATTCGTGAGGTCAAGGTGCATTCTGTTTCTCGCCTTTGGGAATTCCATTTTTCATTTGCAGAAATTTTGCCTATTGAAATCTACCGTGAACTGTCTTATCGTTTGGTTCAGACCTTCAAACAAGCCGATATTAAGGCGACCTTTGACATTCAAGCAGAAACGGTTGATTTTTCACAACCCTTATTGCAAGCTTATTATGAGGAGGCTTTTGAACACGCACCTTGTGACAGTGCGAGTTTTAAAGCGTCTTTTAGCAAATTAAAAGTAGCTTATGATGGGCAAAAAGTGGTGATTGAAGCGCCAGCTTTTGTCAACAATGAGCATTTTCGCAAAAATCATCTGCCCAATCTCACGCGTCAATTTGAAGCCTTTGGCTTTGGTCGGGTGGCTTTTGATATTCATTCGGATGAGGTAATGACGCAAGCTTTGACGGAGGATTTTACTTCTAATCGTGAGGCTATAGTGGAAAAAGCGGTGCAGGACAACCGTGAAGCCGTGAAATCATTAGAAGCAACCATGCCGCCAGTTGAAGAAGCACCAAAACCAGCCCCTGACTTTAGAGAACGTGCTAAACAGCGTCAAGCAGGATTTGAAAAGGCTGAAATCACGCCAATGGTCGAAGTGACCACGGAAGAAAATCGTATCGTCTTTGAGGGAATGGTGTTTGATGTGGAGAAAAAGACCACACGAACAGGCCGCCACATCATCAATTTCAAAATGACAGACTACACCTCTAGCTTTGCCTTGCAAAAATGGGCTAAAGACGATGATGAATTAAAAAAATACGATATGATTGCCAAAGGTGCTTGGTTGCGTGTGCGTGGAAATGTGGAAAACAACCGCTTCACCCATGCCTTGACCATGAATGTGCAAGATGTCAAAGAAATTGTGCACCATGAGCGCAAGGACCTCATGCCAGAAGGTCAAAAACGAGTGGAATTTCACGCTCATACCAATATGTCCACCATGGATGCCTTGCCAACCGTGGAAGAATTGATTGATACTGCTGCGAAATGGGGGCATAAGGCTGTTGCCATTACCGACCACGGCAATGTGCAAAGTTTCCCGCATGGTTATCATAGGGCTAGAAAAAATGGAATTAAGGCGATTTTTGGCTTGGAAGCCAATATCGTTGAGGACAAGGTACCAATTGCTTACAATCCTGCTGATTTGGACCTAAACGAAGCGACTTATGTCGTGTTTGACGTGGAAACCACAGGACTTTCTGCGGTCAATAACGATTTGATTCAGATTGCGGCGTCTAAGATGTACAAGGGCAATATCGTCGAGC
This sequence comes from Streptococcus sp. UBA3373, assembly GCF_002360305.1. NCBI lineage: Bacteria > Bacillati > Bacillota > Bacilli > Lactobacillales > Streptococcaceae > Streptococcus > Streptococcus sp. UBA3373. The sequence continues at coordinate 21,297 of NZ_DEQF01000006.1, forward strand.
AATTTGATGAATTTATCAATCCAGGGCACCATTTATCTGCCTTTACAACTGAGTTGACAGGGATTACGGATAATCATGTCCGCAATGCTAAACCAATTGAACAAGTCTTGCAGATGTTCCAAGATTTCTGCAAGGATACCATTCTCGTTGCTCACAATGCCACCTTTGACGTTGGTTTTATGAATGCGAACTATGAGCGTCACGGTATGCCAACGATTACCCAGCCTGTCATTGACACGCTGGAATTCGCCCGCAATCTTTATCCAGAGTACAAACGCCATGGTTTGGGACCATTGACCAAGCGTTTCCAAGTATCGCTTGAGCATCACCACATGGCCAATTACGATGCGGAAGCTACGGGTCGCCTGCTCTTTATTTTCTTGAAGGAAGCCCGTGAGAAGCACGGTTTGACCAGTATGATGGATTTAAACACCAAGCTGGTTGCTGAGGATTCTTACAAAAAAGCCCGTGTCAAGCACGCCACTATTTACGTGCAAAACCAAACAGGTTTGAAAAATATGTTCAAGCTGGTCAGTTTGTCAAATGTGAAATATTTTGAAGGTGTGGCGCGTATTCCAAGAACAGTTTTAGATGCTCACCGCGAGGGCTTGCTTGTAGGAACGGCTTGTTCGGAAGGAGAAGTCTTTGATGCGATCTTGTCATCGGGGGTTGATGCAGCGGTCAAGGTGGCACAATACTATGATTTTATCGAAGTGATGCCGCCAGTTATTTATGCTCCTTTGCTGGCTCATGGCACCATTAAGGACGAAGAAGGCATTCATCAGGTCATTCGGGATTTGATCGAGGTAGGCCGCCGTTTGAATAAGCCCGTTTTAGCGACGGGAAATGTGCACTATATCGAGCCTGAGGATGAGATTTACCGTGAAATTATTGTCCGAAGCTTAGGGCAAGGGGCCATGATTAACCGTCCTATCGGTCGTGGTGAAGATGCCAAGCCTGCTCCACTGCCTAAGGCTCATTTCCGCACCACCAATGAAATGCTGGATGAGTTTGCCTTTTTGGGTGAGGAGTTGGCTTATGATATCGTCGTAACCAATACCAATGCTTTTGCAGACCGTTTTGAAGAGATTGAAGTGGTCAAAAAAGATTTGTACACGCCTTTCCTTGATAAAGCCGAAGAGCGCGTGGCGGAGATGACCTACCAAAAAGCCTTTGAAATTTACGGCAACCCATTGCCCGATATCATTGATTTGCGGATTGAAAAAGAACTGACGTCTATTTTGGGGAATGGCTTTGCCGTGATTTACTTGGCGTCACAGATGCTAGTTATCCGTTCCAATGAGCGTGGGTACTTGGTAGGTTCGCGTGGGTCTGTTGGGTCAAGTTTTGTGGCGACCATGATTGGGATTACCGAGGTTAATCCTATGCCTCCGCACTATGTCTGCCCAAATTGCCAACACTCAGAATTCATCACAGATGGTTCCGTGGGGTCTGGCTATGATTTGCCAGATAAAGATTGCCCAGAATGCGGCACTCGTTACAAAAAAGATGGCCACGACATTCCTTTTGAAACCTTCCTTGGTTTTGATGGGGACAAGGTACCCGATATTGATTTGAACTTCTCAGGGGACGACCAGCCATCTGCTCACTTGGATGTGCGTGATATTTTTGGGGAACAATATGCCTTTCGTGCAGGAACCGTTGGTACTGTTGCGGATAGGACGGCTTACGGATTTGTCAAAGGCTATGAGCGTGATTATGGTAAATTCTACCCTGAAGCTGAGGTGGAACGCTTGGCACAAGGCGCAGCTGGTGTCAAACGGACGACAGGACAGCACCCAGGAGGGATTGTCGTTATTCCAAACTACATGGATGTTTACGATTTTACCCCTGTTCAATACCCAGCCGATGATTTGTCAGCGGAATGGCAGACCACGCACTTTAACTTCCATGATATCGATGAAAACGTCTTGAAACTCGATATTCTCGGTCATGATGATCCGACCATGATTCGAAAATTACAGGACTTGTCAGGCATTGATCCCAAAGACATTCCAGCGGATGATCCCGATGTCATGGCCCTCTTTTCTGGTACAGAGGTGCTTGGTGTCACACCAGAACAAATTGGAACGCCGACAGGTATGCTGGGAATTCCAGAGTTTGGGACTAACTTTGTTCGAGGCATGGTCGAAGAAACCCATCCGACCACTTTTGCGGAATTGCTCCAGTTATCAGGGCTTTCACACGGTACTGATGTTTGGTTGGGAAATGCCCAAGATTTGATTAAAGAGGGCATTGCGACTCTAAAAACCGTTATCGGATGTCGTGACGATATCATGGTTTACCTCATGCACGCAGGTTTGGAGCCAAAAATGGCCTTTACCATTATGGAGCGCGTGCGTAAGGGCATGTGGCTGAAAATTTCAGACGAAGAGCGCAATGGCTATATCACTGCCATGCGTGACAATCATGTGCCTGACTGGTACATTGAGTCTTGTGGAAAAATCAAGTACATGTTCCCTAAAGCCCATGCAGCGGCTTATGTGTTGATGGCGCTCCGCGTGGCTTATTTCAAGGTACATTATCCTTTGTATTATTACTGTGCCTACTTTTCAATTCGTGCCAAGGCTTTTGAGCTTAAAACCATGAGTGCAGGTCTTGATGCGGTGAAAGAACGCATGGAGGATATTGCTGCCAAACGCAAGGCCAACGAAGCCTCTAACGTGGAAATCGACCTATACACCACCTTGGAATTGGTCAATGAAATGCTTGAGCGTGGCTACACCTTTGGTCAATTAGACCTTTACCGTAGCAATGCAACTGAGTTTATCATTGACGGCAACACCTTGATACCACCATTTATTGCCATGGATGGATTGGGTGAAAACGTTGCCAAACAAATTGTCAAGGCGCGTGAAGAAGGCGAATTCCTCTCAAAAATGGAACTCAGAAAACGTGGTGGCGTGTCTGCTACATTGGTTGATAAAATGGACGAAATGGGCATTCTTGGCAACATGCCAGAAGATAACCAGTTAAGTTTATTTGATGACTTTTTATAGATGTTAAGCGTCCCTAAAAACGAGCAAAGGCATTTTGTTCGTTTTTTCGTAAAAGCAAGGAGAAAAGATGTCTGAATTAACAAATCAAGCTGTGAAAGCCATGGTCGTCATGCGTAAGGCTTTTCGGACCATTGATACCACGGTGTCAGAAACCTTTAAAGCCGACGGCCTCACCCCGACTCAATTTAGCGTGCTGGATGTGCTTTATAGCAAGGGGCCTATGAAAATCGGAGAGCTGTTGGAAAGCATTTTGGCGACTTCGGGCAATATGACTGTTGTCATCAGAAATATGGAGAAAAAAGGCTGGGTCACGCGCACCACTTGCCCTAATGACAAACGTGCTTATTTAGTCACGCTGACAGAGGAAGGACGCCAAGTCATTGATCGTGCCCTGCCGCACCACATCACCAAAATCGAGGAAACCTTTGCCGTTCTCACCCCTCAAGAACAGCTTGAACTCATTCGCTTGCTCAAAAAATTCAAACCGCGTGAGCATAATCATTTACAAAAGCCAAAATAAAGCATACAATAAGCCTATAGAAATTACTATGTAGTGATAAACGAGTTATCGCTTGTATTAAGGGAAAACGTATGAAAAAAGTATTATTTATTGTTGGTTCATTGCGCAAAGGGTCTTTCAATGAACAATTGGCTGAGAACGCCAAAAAAGCCTTGGCAGGCAAAGCAGAAGTTAGATACCTTGATTGGTCACAAGTTCCAGTCTTTTCACAAGATTTAGAGGCTCATTTGCCAAAAGCAGTCCAAGATGCTCGTCAAGCTGTTTTAGACGCAGATGCGATTTGGATCTTTTCTTCTGTTTATAACTTTGCTATTCCAGGTTCTGTTAAAAATCTTTTGGACTGGCTATCTCGTGCGTTAGACTTATCTGACCCACGAGGACCATCAGCAATCAACGAAAAAGTCACAACCGTTTCTATCGTAGCAAACGGCGGCCACGAACAAGTGGCAGAAAGCTACCGCGCCTTGCTTCCATTTATCCGTACCCAATTTGTTGATAACATCACCATGTCACATATCAACGATTCAGCTTGGGTAGATGGTGTATTTGTTCCAACAGCCGAAGTGTTAGTTGATCTTGACAAGCAAGCAGCGGCTTTATTAGCAGCTTTAAATTAAAATGGCAATGAAAAAACGGCCTTGCCCATGAGGGGCAAAGTCGTTTTTTCGATGCTTATTAGTCAATAATGAGCATGCCTTCTTTAACGGCAAATGGATTTTTAGGGTCAATGTGGTCGTAGAACATGATACCGTTTGTGTGGTCGATTTCGTGTTGCACAACGATTGAATTGTACCCTTTTAATTTAACGCGGTGTTTTTCACCGTTCTTGTCAAAATATTCCACAGTAACGCGTGCATGACGGACAACATAGCCTTCGACAACACGGTCAACAGACAAGCAGCCTTCACCATCAGCAAGCGCAGCATCTTGCACAGAATGTGCTACAACGCGAGGGTTGTACATAACCTCTTGCAAGCTGTAAGCTTCTTCTGGTGGGTTGCCGTCTTTGTCCTCAGGATTTGGCACAAGAACAGCAATAATGCGTTTTGAAATGTCCAATTGTGGAGCGGCTAAACCAACACCACCACGCAAGCCCATTTTTTCAGCCGTTACAGGGTCTTGTGAATTTTTCAAGAATTGTAGCATTTTTTCGCCTAGGATGATTTCCTCGTCAGACAATGGGAAAGTTACGTCTTGCGCAACGGCACGAAGGGTTGGATTTCCCTCACGAATGATATCATCCATATTGATTAAATGACTCGGTTTGACTAATTTTTTAATAGCAGACATAATTCCTCCTCTTTTCATTCTCTAATAACACTATAGCACAAAACAAGGCAAGCAGAAAGCTAAAGGCTTAATTCGTGATTTTGAGGGCGATTAACTGGCTCATATCTTTGATGCGGTAGTAGGGTTTTTCTTTTTCGATAATGCCCAAATCAATCAGCTCATGAATCACGCGCAGCAAATGGCGGTAGCTAACACTAAACGAATCCGCCAGACTCTTTAATTCTAAGGTAAATAAGCCCTTGTCCTCCACCGCTAAAATATGCGTGGCTAAGCGTTCTTTCAAGGTGTAATTTAGGTTGGTCGAAGCACGGATATTTTGGTCGTAAAGCGATTGCGCCAAGCCCTTGCTGAGGTTTAATAGCAAGGTATTATCTGCCAGCAATTCCTCGCGAATGCCCGCCAAGGGAAGTTGGACCACCACCGAGTCCTCAAGTGTAATCACTGATGATACTACAGGCTGATTAGTCAATAACTCAATATCCCCAAGCAAGGTTGGCTTGTCTTTGATGTCTAAAATGTGCTCCTTGCCGTTAAACAAACGACGGACAATTTTGACTTTGCCTTCCACAAAATAAGAAAGAGCCGTCAACTCTTCCCCTTGGTGGCAAATGGCTTCCCCAGCAGGTAGCCTAAAAACGTGTAATTTATCAAAATAGTGTTCTGGAAAAATCGACTTTAACTGGTATTCTTTGGTAAGCGCTTCTAGCGACACGTAACCCTCCTCATGTGACAAAAGTCCTATTTTTATGTGTCAACATTGATTATACTTGTTTTAGCCAAAAAAACAAGTAAGGAGTTGTTATGAAAACCTTTTTAGAGAAATTGAGCTTATTATCTTTATCTCTGATGCTCGTTTCGACCTTCTCAACCTCGACAGCATTACCGCAAATGATTGCGACTTATCAACAACAAGGTTATGCGACAAGCCAAGTTGAGTTTCTTTTTTCGATTACCTCATTTACAATCATGGGCATTTTGATTTTAAATCCTTTTTTAAATCGTGTCTTGTCTGAACGTGTGAGTGTTATCATTGGTTTGCTTTTAATTGCTTTTGGTGGTAGTTTGCCTGTCGTTCGTCAAGATTACAGCCTTGTGGTGGTATCACGTATCTTGTTGGGAATTGGGATTGGCTTGATTAACTCTCGTGCCATTAGTATCATCAGCGAAACCTATGAGGGACACGAACGCGCCCAAATGCTTGGTTTGCGTGGGTCTTTTGAAGTTTTGGGAAGTGCCTTTTTAACAGGAATCGTTGGTTTCTTGGTTCCGATTGATTGGTCTTGGGCTTTTATCATCTACCTATTTGCTTTGCCTGTTTTGTTCTTTTACCTTCTTTTTTCTCCCAAAAAACGCATAACGGAAAAAGTGGTTCAAGAACGTTCTTCAGCCAAATTCACCAAAGATGACATTTTCTTTATTGTCGGATTGTCGTTGCTCGCTGGTTTTGTGATTAACATCAATAGTGCCAATAGCCTTCGTATTCCAGTTATTATCGACCAATTGCACCTAGGAAGTCCTAGCCAAGCCAGTATGATTTTAAGTGGTATGATGCTCATGGGGATTTTGTCAGGTTTCCTCTTTAAGAGCTTGTTGTCTTATTTCAACAGACACTTGATTACCGTGTCGCTTATTCCATTTGCCCTTGGTTTGTTTATGCTTGGTTTTGCTCAAAACCTTTGGATTATGCTACTAGGTGCTATGTTATCAGGCTTCTTGTATAGTATCATTGTGACAACCGTCTTTAACGTTGTTTCTAATAAAATGCCTGCTCAGCTCATTGGTGATGCCACAACCTTGATTTTGCTCTTTTGTAACTTTGGAGGAGCCAGTGCGGCCATTACCTTAAACCTCTTTTCAAAAATTAACCCACACCCAACCTTTGCCTTTATCATTTATGGTGTGATTAGCTTGGTGATTAGTTTGATTTTAGCTTTAAAAGCTTACTTTTCACGCAAAACGGTGTGTGTTAATTCGTAAAAAAAGAGCAGGTATTTTTGAGAGATAGAGAAAAAATCTTTGACAAAATCAGTCATTATCTGCTACAATAATTGGTGTCGTAAGACAAGTAACTTTTTCTTGGTTATAGGAAACGCCAAACCCTATGACTCGGATGAAGCATTATAAAGGAGAAAAGATATGGCAATCTCAAAAGAGAAAAAAAATGAAATCATCGCTCAATACGCACGTCACGAAGGTGACACAGGTTCAGTTGAAGTTCAAGTAGCTGTTCTTACTTGGGAAATCAACCACCTTAACGAGCACATTAAACAACACAAAAAAGACCACGCTACTTACCGTGGATTGATGAAAAAAATCGGTCACCGTCGTAACCTTTTGGCATACCTTCGCCGTACAGACGTTAACCGTTACCGCGAATTGATCGCATCACTTGGACTTCGTCGCTAATCACAAACGACTGTTCAAAGCCTGTCAAGAGCCTATGCTTTTGGCAGGCTTTTTTTCTGTGCTTTTTTAAGAATAAAACATTAAAAGTATATTAGTTTACTTGGGGAAAATGTATCCCTTTACAAGACTATAAAAATAAAAATGAAAAAGCTTACAAAAAACAGCTTGACATTTTATTTAAAAAACGTTAATATAATTAGTGAAGAATATCACAATAACACAAAGTGTTGGTGATGATTCCTTTTACTTGATGATCGGCTGAACGCCACTTAGACCTCTTGATCAGTTTTAAGTGTTGTCCTGTTTTGACTCTAAGTTACGGAATTATATCGTAAGATTTTTCTTCGATAACAATATTAATTTTTAAGGTATTATAAAGGAGGCTTTTAATGGCTGAAACAAACAATGCAGAAGTAAAGACAAATGAGTTGAGCGCTGAAGAATTGGCACAACAATACACAGATTCTTTAGTTGAAAAAGCGCTTGAAGCTGAACGTATTTATGCGACTTACTCACAAGAACAAGTTGACAAAATTGTAGCAGCGATGGCACTTGCAGGTTCAGAAGCATCTTTGGAACTTGCAAAAGAAGCACACGAAGAAACTGGTCGTGGTGTTGTTGAAGATAAAGATACCAAAAACCACTTTGCAACTGAGTACGTTTACGAACGTATCAAAAATGAAAAAACAGTTGGTATCATTGGGGAAGACAAGGTTGCAGGCAGCATCCAAATCGCAGCTCCTCTAGGTGTTTTGGCAGGGATTGTTCCAACAACTAACCCAACATCAACAACAATGTTCAAAATTTTGGTGGCTTTGAAAACACGTAACGCTATCGTGTTTGCCTTCCACCCACAAGCTCAAAAATGTTCAGCTCATGCGGCAAAAATTTTATACGATGCAGCCGTTAAAGCAGGGGCTCCTGAAAACATTGTTCAATGGATTGAAACACCATCACTTGCGAACACATCAGCCCTTATCCAAAACAAAAACATTGCGTCAATCTTGGCTACTGGTGGACCTGGTATGGTTAATGCAGCCCTTAAATCAGGAAACCCATCAATGGGTGTAGGTGCAGGTAACGGTGCTGTTTACGTTGATTCAACTGCTGATATTGACCGTGCGGTTGAAGATTTGTTGATGTCTAAACGTTTTGACAATGGTATGATTTGTGCTACTGAAAACTCAGCGGTTGTTGCTGCAGACATCTACGACACATGGATGCAAAAAATGCAAGAAAAAGGGGCATACCTTGTTCCTAAATCAGACTACAAGAAAATTGAAGACTTCGTCTTTAACGCTAACCACGGTGTAAACGGACCAGTTGCCGGAATGCCTGCAACTTGGATTTGTGAAAAAGCAGGTGTGGCTCTTCCAGAAGGCAAAGATGTTCTCTTGTTCGAACTTGACAAAGCTAACATAGGTGAAAAGCTATCATCAGAAAAACTTTCTCCACTTCTTTCAGTTTACAAAGCAGAAACACGCGAAGAAGGTATCGAAATTGTATCAGCTCTTCTTGACTATCAGGGTGCTGGGCATAACGTTGGCATCCAAATCGGTTCTCAAGCAGATCCATTTGTAGCTGTCTATGGAGACGCTGTGAAAGCTTCACGTGTATTGGTTAACCAACCAGACTCAGTTGGTGGTATCGGTGATGTTTACACTGACGCACTTAAAGCTAGCTTGACATTAGGAACAGGATCATGGGGGAAAAATTCATTGTCACACAACCTTTCAACTGGCGATCTCCTCAATATTAAAACGGTTGCTAAACGTCGTAACCGTCCACAATGGATTCGCTTACCAGAAAAAACTTACTATGAAAAGAATGCTATTTCATACTTGCAAGATGAGTATGAGCCAATGAAACGCGCGTTGATCGTTGCTGACCCAGGAATGGTTCAATTTGGTTTCGTTGATACTGTTTATGCCCAATTGGCACTTCGTGATGAAAAAGTAGAAACATCACTTTACGGAACAATCAAACCAGACCCAACACTTGGTCAAACTATTGAAATTGCAAAACAAATGCGCGAATTCAAACCAGATACTGTTATTGCTATCGGTGGTGGATCTGCCATTGACGCTTCTAAAATTGCTCGCTTGATTTACGAAGTATCTCTTGACCGTGGTGCTGAATTCCTTGATAGCTACGATGCAGTGAGCGAATTCTTCCTAGAATTGCAACAAAAATTCATCGATATCCGTAAACGTATCGTGAAATTCAAACACCAAACAGCAACACGTCTATTCTGTATCCCAACAACTTCAGGTACAGGTGCTGAAATCACACCATTTGCTGTTATCACAGATGATTACACTCACGTGAAATACCCACTTGCTGACTATGAATTGGTACCACAAGTTGCCATTGTTGACCCAGAATTCGTTATGACTGTGCCAAAACGTACAGCAGCTTGGTCAGGTCTTGATGCGTTGTCACACGCCCTTGAATCTTACGTATCTGTTATGGCTTCTGACTTCACACGTCCATGGTCACTTGAAGCAATCAAATTGATTATGGAAAACCTTGAAGATGCTTATAACTACGATCCTAAGAACCCAACGCTTCGTGGTGAAAAAGCGAAAGAAAACATGCACTACGCAGCAGCGATTGCAGGTATGGCGTTTGGTAATGCCTTCCTAGGTATCAACCACTCACTTGCTCACAAAACAGGTGGTGAGTTCGGCCTTCCACACGGTCTAGCTATCTCTATCGCAATGCAACACGTTATCCGCTACAACGGGGTAACTGGTAATGTGAAACGCTCTGTTTACCCACGTTACGAAGAGTACCGTGCACAACAAGACTACGCAAACATTGCTCGTTACATCGGTCTAGAAGGTAAAGACGATGCTGAATTGGTAGAAGCACTTTGCCAACGTATTGACCAGTTGATGCGTGCTGTTGATGTTGAGCCATCACTTTCTGCAAACGGCGTAACCAAAGAAGCCTTTGACGCTGCAGTAGATCGTTTGGCAAGCTTGGCTTATGATGACCAATGTACACCAGCTAATCCACGTCAACCATACATCTCAGAATTGAAACAACTTTTGATTGACATGTTCTAATGTCGGTTGTTTAAAGCCGTCTATAAATGAAGCCTCCCATGTTTTTTTGGGAGGCTTTTATGATACAATGGGTAAAGATATGTTAGAAACTGTTTTTAAGAAAGGTTGGTCACAAAAAGATGATTGGGTCATTGATAGTTGGTGCCTTGATTGGTATGATTGCTGGTAGCATTACAAATAGAGGGGAATCCATGGGTTGTATCTACCGCATTTTTGCTGGTTTGGTTGGTTCTTATGTTGGTCAAACCTTATTTGGTTACTGGGGACCTTCTCTAGCAGGCATGGCAATCTTACCTTCGGTTTTAGGGGCTATTATTGTTATTGCTGTTGTGGATTTGTTATTTAGATAAACACTATAAGAGGTTGGGGTAGCGCTGTCCTAGCCTCTTTTTGAAAAATTGACGATAAGAGTCTGAAATTTCTGTTTAATTATGATAAAATAATAGGGATACGTAGTTTTATGCAAAGACGAGTTTGTAAGATTGTTGGCTTTTACAGGTTGGTTTTTGTAGAAAACGGGCGTATCAAAATAAAGGTTTTATGAGGAATAATCATGTCAAAACAAACTTTTCAAACGACTTTTGCGGGGAAACCCCTTGTAGTTGAAATTGGACAAGTAGCCAAACAAGCCAACGGTGCCGTTGTGGTACGATATGGTGAATCAACCGTTCTTAGCGCTGCGGTCATGTCTAAGAAGATGTCTATGGGGGATTTCTTCCCACTTCAAGTTAACTACGAAGAAAAAATGTACGCTGCTGGGAAATTTCCAGGTGGTTTCAACAAACGCGAAGGGCGTCCGACAACAGATGCCACTTTAACGGCCCGCTTGATCGACCGTCCTATTCGTCCTATGTTTGCAGAAGGTTTTCGTAACGAAGTCCAAGTGATTAACACCGTTTTGTCTTACGATGAAAATGCTAGCGCTCCAATGGCAGCCATGTTTGGCAGCTCGCTTGCCTTGTCTATCTCAGACATCCCATTTAATGGCCCAATCGCTGGCGTGCAAGTGGCTTATATCGACGGTGACTTTATCATCAATCCAACAGCCGAACAAAAAGAGCTTTCTCTTCTGGAATTGACTGTTGCAGGGACCAAAGATGCCATCAACATGGTAGAATCAGGCGCCAAAGAATTGTCAGAAGATATCATGTTGGAAGCCCTTCTTAAAGGACACGAAGCTGTACGTGAATTGATTGCCTTCCAAGAAGAAATCGTGGCAGCAGTTGGTAAAGAAAAAGCTGAGGTGGAATTGTTGCAAGTGGACGCTGACTTGCAAGTTGAAATTATCGCTGCCTACAATACTGACTTGCAAAAAGCGGTGCAAGTGGAAGAGAAAAAAGCGCGTGAAGCCGCAACAGAAGCTGTCAAAGAAGAAGTCAGAGCCGTTTATGAAGAACGCTACGCTGAGGATGAAAACTTTGAAACCATCATGCGTGACGTGGCTGAAATCCTTGAACAAATGGAACACGCTGAAGTCCGCCGCTTGATTACCGAAGATAAAATTCGTCCTGACGGTCGTCGTGTGGATGAAATTCGTCCTTTGGATGCTGAAATTGATTTCTTGCCAAAAGTGCATGGTTCAGGGCTTTTCACTCGTGGGCAAACCCAAGCTTTGTCTGTCTTGACCCTTGCTCCAATGGGAGAAACTCAAATTGTAGATGGTCTTGACCCAGAATACAAAAAACGCTTCTTGCACCACTACAATTTCCCACAATATTCGGTGGGTGAAACGGGACGTTATGGGGCTCCAGGCCGTCGTGAAATTGGTCACGGTGCACTTGGCGAACGTGCGCTTGCCCAAGTTCTTCCTAGCTTAGAAGAATTCCCATACGCGATTCGCCTTGTTGCCGAAGTCTTGGAATCAAATGGGTCATCATCACAAGCATCAATTTGTGCGGGAACCTTGGCGCTTATGGCAGGTGGTGTGCCAATCAAAGCTCCTGTTGCAGGGATTGCCATGGGTTTGATTTCTGACGGTAGCAACTACACTATTTTGACGGACATTCAAGGTCTTGAGGACCACTTTGGTGACATGGACTTTAAAGTGGCGGGAACTCGCGAAGGGATTACGGCCCTTCAAATGGATATCAAGATTGAAGGCATTACCCCACAAATCTTGCAAGAGGCCCTTGCTCAAGCGAAAAAAGCGCGCTTTGAAATCCTTGACTTGATTGAGGCAACCATTCCAGAACCACGTGCTCAATTAGCACCAACTGCACCAAAAATTGATACCATTAAGATTGATGTGGATAAAATCAAGGTGGTTATCGGTAAAGGTGGCGAAACTATTGATAAAATCATCGAAGAAACAGGTGTTAAGATTGACATTGACGAAGATGGAAATGTATCGATCTTCTCTTCAGACCAAGCAGCTATTGACCGTGCCAAAGAGATTATTGCTGGTTTGGTGCGTGAAGCCAAGGTCGGTGAAGTTTACCGTGGCAAGGTGGTTCGTATTGAAAAATTCGGCGCCTTTGTCAACCTCTTTGACAAGACAGATGCCCTTGTTCACATTTCAGAAATCTCATGGACTCGCACGGCAAATGTGGCAGATGTCCTAGAAGTCGGTGAAGAAGTTGACGTCAAAGTCATCAAAGTTGACGACAAAGGACGTGTGGATGCTTCGATGAAAGCCCTCTTGCCACGCCCAAAACGTGTTGAGCGTACACCAAAAGAAACAGACTAAAAAAGAAGGAATAGTGGCTTTATCCAAGCTCTCTGACAAAGAGGTCGTGGATAATCCATTTTGGATAGAAATATGACAAATCAAAATGAACTGGACTTGCGTTTGCGTGCTTTTGTCAACGCACCAGATAACTTTTTAGATAGCGTTGCTTTAGTCAATGCTTTACACAATACTCCAGTATTGGCGAGCAAAGAGCCTTATGCCGTTGAGGTAGAAGGGCAAAAAGTCACTCCAGTCTTTACAGATCAAGAGGATCTAGAAACTTTTAAACAAGACCAAGCCAGTGCTAGAGAACAAGAGTGGGTGGAACGCCTAGCCATTGACATTTTAAGAGAAGTAATTGAAAAAGGCTTGTACGGTATTGTCTTTAACTTGAAAAAATCAGGTGATTTTGGCAATTCAACCATTTTCAAGAGCAGCGAATTCATTCAATTTTTAAATGCTTACACCACGATTTTAAACAAGCTCATGGGGGATGACAATCTCGCTGCGGATGTGCTTGATAAGTTCTATCTGGTGCCAGCTTTTGTGCATCCACGTGATGACGAAAGCTTTGACCGTATGTTCCCAACCATGTCAACACCTGACGGGGAAAGCTACGTGCCTGCCTTTTCAAACCTGCAAAGTTTTGCAAAATGGTATAACCACGATGAGTTTGGTTTGCCTTTCCGTAAAGCACAGGGCAGCATTTTGGTTTGGAATTTAGCGGAAATTTACCAGCCAGGACATGGTGAAAACGATATTGACGAAACGGTTGGTGTGGTGATCAATCCGTTTGACGAACAACAAATTTTAGTGAATTGGTCAGAAATTGATGAGTAAAGGAGAGTGTCTATGGGTTGGTGGAAAGAAACAATTGAAATCGTTAAGAAGAATGATCCAGCAGCTCGTAACTCTCTGGAAATTATCTTAACGTATCCTGGTATAAAAGCTTTAGCGGCCCATCGCTTATCCCATTTTTTGTGGCAACACGGCTTTAAATTGTTGGCGCGGATGCACAGTCAGTTTTGGCGTTTTTGGACGCAAATTGAAATTCATCCTGGTGCTGAAATTGCTGAGGGCGTTTTTATTGACCATGGTTCAGGGCTTGTCGTTGGGGAAACGGCCATTGTTGAAAAAGGTGTTATGCTGTACCATGGTGTTACCCTTGGTGGTACGGGAAAAGACGTTGGTAAACGCCACCCAACCGTGCGTGAGGGAGCCCTAGTGTCCGCCCACGCCCAAGTGATTGGTCCTATAGAAATCGGAAAAAATGCGAAAGTCGGTGCGGCTGCTGTTGTGGTTTCAGATGTGCCAGCAGATGTGACCGTTGTTGGGGTGCCAGCAAAAGTGGTGCGTGTTCACGGGAAAAAAGACGAAACGATTATTCACGATATGGAAGAAAATCGCGAATACTACACGTCTAAGTTGGAAGAAGCCCGTTATCAAAGCTTGCATTCGTCAAAACTTTAGACCAAACGACAAGTGGAGAAAAAAGATGACAATTAAGATTTATGATACAATGACTCGAAGTTTGCGTGAATTTGTGCCCATAACCGAAAATACGGTTAATATGTACGTCTGCGGACCAACGGTTTACAATTACATTCACATTGGAAATGCACGTAGCGTGGTGGCTTTTGATACTATTCGCCGCTATTTTGAATACCGTGGCTACAAGGTCAACTACATTTCTAATTTCACGGATGTGGATGATAAAATCATCAAAGGTGCGGCTGAAGCTGGTATGGATACCAAGGCTTTTTCAGACAAATTCATCGCTGCTTTCTTGGAAGATGTGAAACAACTAGGCGTCAAGCCTGCTACTAAAAATCCACGTGTTATTGATTACATGGACGAGATTATTGATTTTGTCAGTGTTTTGATAGATAAGGGATTTGCCTATGAGGTTGGTGGCGACGTGTATTTCCGTGTAGCCAAAAGCCATAATTATGCTAAACTGGCCAACAAAACCCTAGCTGATTTGGAAGTGGGGGCCAGTGGTCGTGTGGACGGCGAAGGCGATATTAAGGAAAATCCGTTGGATTTTGCGCTTTGGAAGGCAGCCAAACCTGGCGACGTGTCTTGGCAAAGTCCTTGGGGTGAGGGGCGTCCTGGTTGGCATATTGAATGCTCGGTTATGGCGACAACCCTTCTTGGCGATACCATTGATATTCATGGTGGGGGAGCCGATTTGGAATTTCCGCACCATACCAATGAAATTGCCCAATCAGAAGCCAAGACTGGCAAGACCTTTGCAAACTACTGGATGCACAACGGTTTTGTCAATGTGGACAATGAAAAAATGTCAAAATCGCTGGGTAATTTTGTGACAGTCCACGATATGTTGAAAACAGTGGACGGGCAAGTGTTGCGTTTCTTCCTTGCCACCCAACAATACCGCAAACCTATCAATTTCACAGAAAAAGCCGTGCATGACGCTTCTGTCAATTTGAAATATTTGAAAAATACGTATACCTTGCCTCTAGGTCAAGCAGTTGATTCAGCTGAATTGGCGGCTTTCAAGGCTGATTTTGAAGCGGCTATGGACGATGATTTCAACACCGCAAATGGTATCACTGTTGTCTTTAACATGGCAAAATGGATTAACTCAGGCAATTATGACCAAGCGGTTAAGGATACTTTTGCGGCTATGCTGGCTGTCTTTGGTATTGTCTTTGAAGAAGAAGTCTTGGATGCGGATATCGAAGCCTTGATTGAAAAACGCCAAGAAGCGCGTGCCAACAGAGATTTTGCGACTGCCGATGCCATTCGTGACCAATTGGCCGCACAAGGTATCAAACTGCTAGATACCAAAGATGGGGTGAGGTGGACACGTGACTAAGGTAGATGTCAATCTCATCAACGGTATTGCCCTAGCTTTTGAAGGCGATGCGGTTTATTCCATGTACATTCGCAAGCACTTGATTTTTCAAGGCTTAACCAAACCCAATCAATTGCACCGCAAGGCAACTAAGTACGTGTCTGCCAAAGCCCAAGCTTACCTTATCAATCTGATGCTAGAAGCGCAGCTATTGACCGAAAAAGAAGAAGATATCTACAAACGCGGTCGCAACACCAACAGTCACACCAAGGCAAAAAATGCGGACGTTGTGACTTATCGGATGTCAACAGGTTTTGAAGCCGTGATGGGCTATCTGCACATGACAGACCAAATTGAGCGTCTGGAAGAGCTCATTGATTGGTGCATTCAAACAATTGAAAACGAGAATTGAGATAAAAGATTAGTCTTGGTCAGTCAAAGCGAGGCTAATCTTTCTTTGTGTCTTTTGACTAATGAGGTGACGATGAAAAATCGAGTGTTATCAGAATTTACAGACCAAAAAATCAAGACCGTTATGCTGGACTTGTTGCTAGAAAAGCCCTACTCCAAAATCAGAATAACGGATATCACAACTCTGGCCAATATCAATCGAACAACTTTTTGTTTTACCAGTCAAAAGAGGAGTTGGTTCAGTGCATTTGCGAGGACTACCTCACTCAGTATGGGCAGGAACTGAAAGAATCCTTGGAAACGGGAAATTTAGATTTGACACTTGTGGTGCGTTATTTTGACAATTTACCCAAGCAAAAAGACTTGCTCAAAGTGATTTTTCGCTGGATTTTCCCAAATACCATCCTGACAGGGAAATGCAAGCCACGATTGAAAAGGTTATTTTGGATATTTTTTCGCACAAGTACCCTCATGTGCCACAGTATCGGCTTCATTACTTTGAGACCTTATTTGCGGAAAACACCTTAGCCACGATTAAATGGCAATTGACCAAGCCTGATGAATGTTCGGTTGAAGAAGTAGCTGCTATGATTCAGCTTGCCATGACCAGCGGTTTGGAAAGTATTTTACTCGACAAATAATGATTTTTGTCTTTGACTTTGTAAATTGATGCGATAGACTGCTGAAAAACGAAGGAAAAAGAGTCACATTATGGTTAAACTTGTCTTTATCGTTGGATCACTACGTAAAGGATCGTTTAATGAACAATTAGCGAAAAAAGTAGAAAGTCTATTGCCAAAACACGTGGACGTTTCATATCTTAGTGTTGATTTACCTTTAATGAACCAAGATTTAGAAATCCCAGTCTTACCAGAAATCCAAGCTATTCGCGATCAAGTGATGGCAGCAGATGCCCTTTGGATTTTCACGCCAGCTTATAACCATGCTATTCCAGGAAGCTTGAAAAATGCTTTGGATTGGTTGAGCCGTTCTTTGGATTTGTCTGACTTGCGTGGACCATCGGCCTTGCAAGATAAATTTGTCACAGCTTCTTGTGTGGCTAACGGACAATCTCCAGAAGATGTCTTTGAACAACTCATCCCTTTGTTGAATTGGCTTAGAACACGCGTGGTGGAACCTTTCACAGGTGTTCCAATTAACCCAGAAGCTTGGGGAGATAACAAACTCGTTGTTTCTGATGATGTTGTAAACCAATTAGAAACCCAAATCAAAAACCTTCTTGCTGCGATATCAGCAGATGACAAGTAAGCTACTAAATAAACTGAGCCAGTTCTCGTATGAGGACTGGCTTTCGTGTTATAATAGTCCTATGAAGAAAAAAGAACTTAATGACATGACTGATATTGTTTATGGTGTGCACGCTGTTACAGAAAGCTTGGCCGCCAATACTGGAAATAAACTCTACATTCAAGATGACTTGCACGGCAAAAACGTAGAAAGCATGAAACAATTGGCTGCCGACAAGAAAGTGTCTATTTCATGGGTGCCTAAAAAAACTTTGAATGACATGACTAACCACGCCGTTCACCAAGGCTTTGTCTTGCGAGTATCCGCTTTTTCTTATGCTGATTTGGATGCCATTTTAGATAAAGCCAATCAAGAGGATAATCCTCTTATCTTGATTTTGGACGGTTTAAATGACCCTCATAATTTTGGGTCTATTTTGCGAACGGCTGACGCAACCAATGTGGCAGGGGTGATTATCCCCAAACACCGTGCGGTCGGAGTGACGCCTGTTGTGGCTAAAACGTCAACAGGTGCTGTGGAACATGTTCCTGTTGCCCGCGTGACCAACCTCAGCCAAACCCTAGACAAACTAAAAGAGCAAGGTTTTTGGGTGTTTGGAACGGACATGAACGGCACCCCTAGCCATAAGTGGAATACCGCAGGGAAATTAGCCTTGATTATTGGTAACGAAGGAAAAGGCATTTCACCAAATATCAAAAAGCAAGTCGATGAAATGATAACCATTCCTATGAACGGACACGTTCAGAGCCTAAACGCCAGCGTAGCAGCTGCGATTTTGATGTACGAGGTTTTCCGTCATAAATTAGGCTAAACCCTCAAAAACCTCTAGGAAGGAAACAAAATGAAGCAAAAAATCCTTTTGGTTGATGGTTACAATATGATTGCTTTTTGGCAAGAAACACGTCAATTATTCAAAAAGAATCAGCTTGATGCTGCCAGAACGCTCTTGTTACGCAGGCTTAACAACTATGCCCATTTTGAGCATATTGATATTATTTGCGTGTTTGATGCCCAATACGTCCCTGGTGTTCGCCAACGTTATGACCAGTACAAAATCCAAGTGATTTTTACAGAAGAAGATGAAACGGCTGACGCTTATATTGAACGCACCGCAGCAGAATTAAACACACCACGTCATTTGGTGGAAGTAGCAACCAGCGATTTAAATGAGCAGTGGACGATTTTCTCACAAGGTGCCTTGCGCGTGTCGGCGCGTGAGTTGGAGCAGCGGGTTGCCGAGATCGGCTCTAATTTGAGGAAAATGTCACGGCAGATTGATTTGTCAACGCCTAAACTTCGCCCTTGGAATGATAGCCAATTAGACCAGCTTAAGCAATTTTTGAATGATTTGTCCTAAGTTTTTGCTGCCCTTTCAAAAGTTATAGCTAGCCATAAGTATTTTGTATAACTGCTAGGTCCCTTTTGGTTTGACAAACGTGATATAATGTAGGGCATTAAGGGAGTGAGTTTTATGCAGTTAACTTATGCCGTATTAGGAAGTGGCGCTATGGGTTTGCGTTTTGGGTTGTTGCTTAAAGAGCATCTTGGAGCGCAGGTGGATTTTATTGACACTTGGGAAGAGCATATAAAGACCGTGACAGAGCAAGGTGGGGTCTACCAATCTCGCGATGGCAAAGACAGGCACTTGGTGCCGATACCCCTTCAGCGACCTGAAGAGTATAAAGGTAAACCTGATGTTTTGCTGGTTTTTGATAAGCAAATGCACTTAGCAACCTTGCTCGAGCGTAGCCAACATATTTTCCGTGAAGAACAGCACGTTTTCACAGGAATGAATGGTGTGGGGCACATTGAAGCCTTGAATCGTTATTTTGTACCAGAAAAAGTCTTGGCAGGAACTTGTTTGATTGGAACAGTCTTAAAAGGGGCGGGTGATGTTGACTTCATCGGAAAAGCAGGATCGGGTTCGGTGAATCTAGCTGCCCAATCAGGCAATCTTGATGCTGTCCAAAAACAGATTGTTGCTGATTTTGAAACTTCCAATTTGACCCCTCATCTCACGGATAACTTTTTAGGGACACTTTACACCAAAGTAGTCTTTAATTCAGTCATCAATACGATTTGTACGCTATTTGAAATTCGGATGGGGCAGTTTATTGATTACGAAGGGGCTGAAAAGCTAGGTCGTCAGCTGATTGACGAAGCTTACGATGTTGCTGATTTAGCGGGCATAAAACCCTTGGGCAGTCGTGACGAAGAATGGCAAACCATCCATTATGTAAGCAAGGTGACAAGCCCACTGCATTACCCATCCATGTATCAAGACATGAGTAAAGGGCGCCAAACAGAAGTGGATTATATCAATGGCTACATTTATGATTTAGGGCAAAAATACGGCTATCAAGCTAAAACACATGATTTTCTAAGACACTTGGTTCATTTAGCGGAAAATACCCGAAAATACCGTTAAATCAAGCTATCAAGAAATACAAAACATAAAAAAAGATAGTAGGTAATGCTTGACTAACTACTATCTTTTCTGTTATTATAATAGATGGTATTGTTTACCCCATTTGTAAGGCCCCGGAACCTTTCAAATAACTCGTGGATTCGGAACACCCACACTTTGTAAACAAAAACGAATTCGTATAGGAGAACTCATGAACAAAACAACATTCATGGCCAAACCAGGCCAAGTTGAACGTAAATGGTACGTTGTTGACGCAACAGATGTACCTCTTGGACGTCTTTCTGCAGTAGTTGCTAGCGTACTTCGCGGAAAAAACAAACCAACATTTACACCACACACTGATACAGGTGACTTTGTGATTGTTATCAATGCTGAAAAAGTTAAATTAACTGGAAAAAAAGCAACTGATAAAATCTACTACACTCACTCAATGTACCCAGGTGGATTGAAACAAATCTCAGCAGGTGAACTTCGCTCTAAAAACGCTGTTCGCTTGATTGAAAAATCAGTTAAAGGCATGCTTCCACACAACACTCTTGGACGTGCACAAGGTATGAAATTGAAAGTCTTCGTTGGTAACGAGCATACACATGCTGCACAAAAACCAGAAGTACTTGATATCAAAGGACTTATCTAAGAGAGAAAGGAGCATCTATTAAATGGCACAAGCACAATACACAGGTACTGGTCGTCGTAAAAACGCTGTTGCACGCGTACGTTTAGTTCCAGGTACTGGTAAAATCACAGTTAACAAAAAAGATGTAGAAGAATACATCCCACATGCTGACCTTCGTCTTGTTATCAACCAACCATTTGCAGTAACATCAACTGAAGGTTCATACGACGTTTTCGTTAACGTTGTAGGTGGTGGTTACGCAGGTCAATCAGGCGCTATCCGTCATGGTATTGCACGCGCTCTTCTTCAAGTTGACCCAGATTTCCGTTCTTCACTTAAACGTGCAGGTCTTCTTACACGTGACGCACGTATGGTTGAACGTAAAAAACCAGGTCTTAAAAAAGCCCGCAAGGCATCACAATTCTCAAAACGTTAATATTCAGTTATATCAACGTTTCAGAGCACTTTGCGAAGTTTTCGCAAGGTGCTTTTTTTGATGAAAAAAGTGCTTTGGTAATCCTTTTGGTAATCTTTCGAGACTTGGTTTTTGGTCAATATGAGGCTGAGCAATAAATCTAGTTCATTTAGCCTTATTAAGATACTCTGCAAATTTTGTAATTGACTGTTTTTCACCAGCTTTTGTAGCATGGCTATAAGTGTCTAAAGTCATCTGGCTGCTTGCATGGCCTAAGCGTTTAGCAGTATTGACTGGGTCAATTCCCATTTCAATCATCAAGGTTGCGTGAGTGTGTCTAAACCCATGTGGGCTAATCTTTTTAAGATTATGCTTACGTATAATACGTTTTAGAATATTGTTGATATAGTCAGCGTGTAAGGGTTCTATCTCACCATCTCGGTTGCAGTATGTAAACATAAATTCTTTGTCGAGAGAAAGAGGTTGTACTGATAATTGCCACTTTTCTCTGCTAGTTTCCTGTTTCCATTTGTTGAGGATAGAACAGGTTTCATCATCAAGATATATAGAGCGTACAGAGAATGTATTTTTAGTTCCTTTTTCAATGGCATGACCATCTATTCTTCCTAAACTTTTGCTGACTGTTAATAGTTGATTCTCAGAATCAAAATCTTCCCATTTGAGGGCGTAGAGCTCTCCTTTTCGTAACCCACTGTATGCTAGTAATCGAAATAGTGCATAATGTTTATAAGGTTCATTTTCTAAAATGATTGTCAAAAAATGATGCAACTCGTTAACTGTCCAATAGTTCTCACTGACGGTTTTTTTGAGTTTCGGCATAATAACCTTACTCATAGGATTTCGTTCAATATAATTCATATTAATGGCAAATTCAAATATTTTAGAAGTATAAGATTTGATTTGCTTCATGTTTTTGAATGTCTTGGCTTTGTCAGTGATGAAGGATTGACAGTCTAAAGGACTGATTTTTGAAATTTTCTTTTCTCCAAAAACAGGAAGAATATGTAGGCGATAGAGGTCGGCAGTTTTGACTGCAGTAGTTGCTTCAACAGTATCTTTGTAAGCTTCATACCACCTTTGATAAAGCTCTTGGTAAGTGTAGGTTGTTTGAGCAGTAATATGGACAAGAGTTCCACTATTCAACTGATGATTAACAGCAGTTTCATGAGCTTTGGCAGCTTTGCGCGTCTTGAATCCTCGTTTAGTATAATATTTTTTCTTACCGTAGTCGTTTAGACCAAGGTAAACTTTAACAAAATAGGTGACTCCTTTTGTAAATTGGTACTTGTGTACAGACATAACAGTTCTCCGTTTCTAAGTTTTCGGAGCTTATGTAATTGAGAAACTGTTCGTTTATTTTTTGTGTCGGTCTTCTTGTCTAATTCGGTATTCTTCAGTCTGAATCCAGGTTTGCCAAATTTCTGACTCTCGTTTTAAACTATTCATGTGTTTAGTGAAAGTTTTCATGAATTCTTCCTCATGATTGATCAAGTAGCACGCTAAAATGCGCCTAAAATCGTCTGAGAAGCCTTCATTTAAGGGCATAGACAAATGAATCTCTCCTAGTTCGATTCCTTTCTTAAGCTTCTCCATATCGCTTTTAAAAGGTGTTACAGAAGTAATTTCAGATGTCTTGAAACTATCAGTGACGATTTTTAAATTTGACGGAGCGTACTTTTCTTCATCAATTCCAAGGATGTATGCCACTGAGACACCAAAATAATCCGCTAACTTTTGAGCATTCTCTTTTTTAGGTTTTCGTATTCCTTGGTTATAGCTAGATAGTGTTGGGTAGGATATATCTAGCGCTTCACTGATACTTTTTATTTTTTTGCCACTTTCTTCTATAAGTTTAGCTATATTATTAGTCATAGATTCCTCCTAATTGATATTCTACCACATTTAATACAAAAAGTATAATACCACTTGACAAGAATACAAAAAGTATTTATAATTTAAAATGTATAATAAAATATACAAATTTCGGAGTTTATTTAATTGAGAAATGGAAACGAGGTAATAATATGTCTGAAGAAGCGACTTTAGTTGTTCAACTTCCTAAAGTTTTGGAAAAACAGTTAAGGGCACATTATGATGAAATGGTCTCTACAGCAATTGAAAGAGCGCTAGAAGATAAAGAACTATACAAACCTATGGTTCGGATGGCAGCCCTTTCTAGGTGGCTGGATGTGTCAACGACAACCCTTCAAAAATGGACACGAGAAGGAATGCCTACAATGGTCATTGATGGTGTGACTCTGTACGATAAACGAGCGGTCACTAGATGGCTAAAGCAATATGAAAGATAGGCGGTACACGTATGAGTGAAGTACAATGGATTAAGATTACTACAGGTATCTTTGATGATGAAAAAATACAGTTGATTGAGTCAATGCCCGAAGGAGATACTTTAATTGTCATCTGGTTTAAACTACTCGTTTTAGCAGGTAAACAGAATTACAGTGGAGTCTTAGCTCTAGGAGATAAGGTCTTTTATACAGAAGAGATGTTAACTACAGTCTTTAGGAGAAAGTCAACGACTGTGAAGCTGGCTCTGAAAACATTTGAACAATTTGGAATGATTGCTTTTGTGGATGGAGCAGTCACAATTCCTAAATGGGAGAAACATCAGAATATTGATGGTCTAGAAAAAATTCGTAAACAAACAAGAGAAAGAGTGGCTCGTCATCGTCAAAAGCAAAAAGCTCTAGTAAGTGGGCAAGATAGTTTATTAATAGAATGTAACGTTACAGAAACGTTACCTGTAACGGAAAGTAACGGTCAAGTAACGCAACAGATTAAGAACAAGAATCAGAAAGAGAATAAGAATATACTAGATAATAGTTCTAGAGAGACAGAAGATCAGTCAACAACTTATCTCAAACCAGAGTATTATTCCCTTTTGCAAGTGATTGCGGATAGATATAACGATCGTTTTATTTACCCCTATAATTACACCCTAACGCATAAGCAAAAAATGGCGATTGGACAGTTTTTAAGCGAAGGCTATATGACTTCTGATGAAGTCTTGGGAATGATAGATCGTATTCCTAATGATGTAGAGTCACCATTAGCCTATTTAATGAGCTCTATGGAGCACCTAAAAGATGAGCGATTATTGGAAGCTAAGGTAATTGCTCATGAAAATGCTAGAAAGTTTTACCAAAAGGGATAAGGAGAGTAGAATGACAATTTATTATCAATTGGAGAATATGCTAGTCGCTGGTTTTAAATCAGAAGAAGAGTTACAACGGTATCAAGGGTTAAAAATAGAGTATGAGGAAGAAACCCTGGATTATAGTTTCTCAATTAGAGAAATTGTCAATCAATTAGAAATTATTATCCAGAGTAGAGAAAATGACTTCCCAAATTTAGAAGAAGGGCTGTTGCAAGATTATCAGGAACTTTTAGAATATTTGAGGGAATACGATGTGTCTCAGGCAGAAAAATACACAAGGAGAATTTATCGTGGTTGAGCGTTATCGAACAGTTCTGAAAAAATTCTATATCACAAAATCGCAGAATCAAACGCTAAACTACCTTATCAGTTATACAGGTTTAAGGAATTTTTCTAACTATGCTAGGAAAATGTTATTTAAGAAATTCCCTATTGTTGTGGTATTTGATGAAACTTCATTTGAAGACTTGATATTTTCTTTGAGGCGAATTAAAAATAATATCAATCAGTTAGCAAGGATAGCAGAGCAATCTCAGGATCTTCAAGCATTACGAGCTATGACTTACAGTGTTCAAATGATTGAAAAATATGAAAAATCGTTCCTTAAATACCATAAAACGAAAAAGGCGAGGTTACTATCAAAAGTGGATGAATGAAAAATAGAATTAAAAATATCGTGAAGCAAGTCTTTTTGACTGAGGATGAGAATAAAAGATTGTTAGCATTAATGGCTAATGAAAAAGAGTCAAACTTTTCCGCTTTTGCCAGAAAGAAATTATTTAACCAAGAGATTGAATCATGGACGATTAATTTTCCAGAGTATGAGCAACTGACAGAGCGATTCATTCAGATTGGCAGATCAATTAATAGGATTGCCAAGTTTTCAACTCAGGTTGGAAATATTTCACAACAGAATTTTATAGAACTTGGTCAGTTGATAACTCAATTATTGGATGAATTGGAAAAGGGACTCTCAGTTAACCTGAAAAAGAAGTCTACTAAACATTAAATAAGTAAATGAAACCGCAGGAATTTATCTGCGGTTTTCTTATGTCCTTCTAAAAAATGATTGTCTGACAATGTCAGCCACCGTGTCTGGCACGGGGAATTTAGAATTGATACAAAAACATAATTTTAGGTCTTTGCGAGCTCAGATAGTGTATACACACTATCGCAAAAAATCCACTACCAAAAGTGAGCAGACAGCTCCTTTAGGTGATGGATTTAAACACTTGGAGCAAATCCCCAAACCCCTTGAGAAAACGTGTGAGAAGTAGGGAAAAATGGTATAATAGAAATATTAAAGACTGTGAGGATTTGAAGATGTCAGAACAAGCACAAAGGCAAGAGTTGCACCGCAAAATCTGGGCAATCGCAGATGATGTCCGTGGTGCGGTAGATGGTTGGGATTTCAAACAATATATTTTGGGAATCCTTTTTTACCGTTTTATCAGTGAAAATTTCAAGACTTATATCGAGGGTGGTGAGGACTTCAACTATGAGGAGATTCCGGATGAAGTAATCACACCTGAGGTTAAGGATGATGCGATTAAGACAAAGGGGTACTTCATTATGCCTGCGCAGCTTTTTTCCAATGTCGTGAAAACAGCTCGTCGTAACGACAACTTAAATACGGAGCTCAAAGAAATTTTTGATGCTATTGAGGCGAGTGCGACGGGTTATGCCAGTGAATATGATATCAAAGGTCTTTTTGACGACGTGGACACCAGAAGTAATAAGCTGGGAAGTACCGTCCCAGAGCGTAATGAACGCCTAGCCCTTATTCTAGAAGGTATTGCCAGTCTTGACTTTGGGAATTTTGAGGACAACCATATTGACCTTTTTGGGGACGCTTATGAGTACTTGATTTCAAACTACGCTTCCAATGCTGGGAAATCTGGTGGAGAGTTTTTCACCCCACAGAGTGTCTCACGCCTCCTAGCCCGTATCGTCATGCTAGGGAAGGACGAGAAAAATAAAATCAACAAGATTTATGACCCTGCTTGTGGTTCGGGTTCCCTCCTCCTTCAAGCCAAAAAACAATTTACAGAGCATATCATTGAGGATGGTTTTTACGGTCAGGAGATTAACATGACCACCTATAACTTGGCTCGGATGAACATGTTCCTCCATAATATCAACTATGACAAGTTTAGTATCGAGCGTGGTAATACGCTGCTGGATCCTAAGCATGGTAATGACAAGCCCTTTGATGCTATTGTGTCCAACCCGCCTTATTCTATTAAGTGGATTGGTAGCGATGACCCGACGCTGATCAATGATGACCGTTTTGCACCAGCAGGGATTCTGGCACCTAAATCTAAGGCAGATTTTGCCTTTATCATGCATAGCCTTTCTTATTTGTCTAATAAAGGCAGGGCGGCTATTGTGACCTTCCCTGGGATTTTTTATCGTGGTGGTGCGGAGCAAAAGATCCGCAAATATTTGGTAGACGGAAACTTTGTTGAGGCTGTTATTCAGTTGCCTGATAATCTCTTTTTTGGGACGTCTATCGCGACCTGTATCCTTATTCTTGCTAAGAATAAGTCGACAACAGATGTTCTCTTTATTGATGCTAGCCAGCAATTTAAAAAAGAAACCAATAATGTCTTGGAAGATAAGCATATCGAGAAAATTCTGGCAAGTGTTAAGGACAAGAACAATGAAGACTATTTCGCACAGCTCATTTCCCAAGAAAAAATTGCAGAAGCTGACTATAACCTCTCTGTATCTACCTATGTGGAAAAAGAGGATACGCGTGAGAAGATTAATATTGATGTATTAAACAAAGAAATTGCTGAGACCGTGAAAAACATTGACCGCTTGCGGACTGAGATTGATAAGATTGTCGAGGAGTTGAGCTGATATGACCTACATTGATGAGTTAATCAAAGGCAACTGTCCCAATGGTGTGGAGTGGAAAACCTTAGGTGAATTGTGTAAAATTGAAACAGGGAAGCTTAATGCAAATGCAGCTATTGATGGTGGAAGGTTTCCGTTTTTTACAACCGCCAAGGAAATTAGCTGGATTAATACTTATAGATGGGATGAAGAGGCGTTATTAATTGCTGGTAATGCTAATGTTGGTGATGTTAAATACTACTCGGGGAAATTTGAAGCTTATCAGAGGACTTATGTTTTAACTGAGTTTGATGAAAACATTCAAGTAAAATATCTGTATCATTATATTCGATACGATTTGAAAAGATACTTGGAGCTTAATACAAAAAAGGCTGCAATGTCATATATTGTATTATCTACATTAAAGGAGTTTCAAATTCCTCTCCCACCTATTGAAATCCAAAAAGAAATCGTCAAAATACTTGACAAATTCACGGAATATGTTACAGAATTGACCGCAGAATTGACCGAACGCCAAAAGCAATACTCTTTTTATCGTGATAAACTCCTCTCTTTTGAAGATGAGGTTTATCAGGTTGAATGGAAGACATTGGGGGAGATGGCTGAAAATCTAGATTACTTACGCAAGCCAGTAACCAAAGGTAGTCGTTCTTCTGGGAGATATCCATATTATGGAGCTTCGGGTATTGTTGATTATGTAGATGATTATATTTTTGATGGCGATTATCTTCTAGTATCTGAGGATGGAGCTAATCTAATTGCTAGAAAGACACCAATCGCTTTTTCAGTAACTGGTAAATCATGGATAAATAATCATGCACATGTTTTGAAGTTTGAAAGTGATATCGATAGAAAATATGTTAGTTATTATTTGAACCATATTGATTTGACTCCGTACATTTCTGGAGCGGCACAACCTAAACTTAATCAGCAGAACTTGAATAGTATAAAGTTAGCGTATCCAAAACAGGAAGTAAGAAATAGAATCGTCCAAGTTCTCGATAACTTTGATGCAGTTTGCAATGACCTCAATATCGGACTACCCAAGGAGATTGAGCTACGCCAAAAACAGTATGACTATTTTAGAGAAAAACTCTTGACATTCACCGCCGAAGGCGTGTACACTGACAGTACAGTACAGTACAGACAAGACCTGATTAGGCTCTTGCAGTGGGTCTTTGGTCCGATACGGGTAGAGTTGGGGGCAATTTGCACCTTTACTCGTGGAAATGGTCTTCAGAAGAAAGATTTTACAGAAGAGGGTTACCCCGTTATTCATTACGGTCAGATTTACACTCGCTATGGCTTTTCGACGGATAAGACAATCTCTTTCACTGACCAAAGTGTTTTTGCTAAATTAAGGAAAGCTCAGCCAGGGGATATTGTCATGGCGACAACTTCCGAAAATGTTGAAGATGTTGGCAAGGCAGTCGTTTGGGAAGGGAATGAAGAAGTAGGGATTTCGGGAGATGCTTATATAGCGAAAACTACTCAACACTCAAGATTTTTGAATTACTTCTTTAAGTCCATTCACTTTCAAGGACAAAAAGAGAAAAAAGTTACGGGAACAAAAGTTATTCGTATCAATGCTAAAGATATGGAGAAATTCATCATTAATCTCCCTTCACTTGAGAAGCAATCTCGCATCGTTGCTATCCTCGACAAGTTCGATGAGTTAACGACTTCAATTTCTAAAGGTTTGCCAAAGGAAATTGAATTGCGTCAGAAGCAATATGAGTATTTTAGAGATATCTTGCTCAATTTTCCCAACAAATACGAATAAATAGAATGAGAAAAAGAATTGTGGTTCAACTGCAATTCTTTTTGATTTGACGGGATATTGATTTACATATAGCAAATAATAGTGTAAAATAAAATTACCAAAAAGGTAATTTTGGCAGAGATTGTGAAAGGAGAATGAATGCAAATCCAATATAATAATAAAACAGTTGAAAAACAGTGTACAAATTTGAGGATAGCAAAGAAAGACTTTTCGGATAAGGTTGCCCAAAAGTTGCACAAGTTGGTCAATTTTATTGAGAGTGCTGACAATCTCGCTTCCGTAATCGCATTTCCTACTTATCATTTTCATGATTTAAAAGGAGATAGAGAGGGAGAATATGCTCTGGATATTGACGGTCGTAGAGGTTCTTACAGACTGATCGTCTGCTTTGATGAGGAGAAAGACACAGTATTTTCCAATGCCCAGAGTATTAAAATAATTCAAATTGAGGAGGTAAGTAATCATTATGGTTCATAACATTCAAAGCTATAAAGATTTAATCGCTTTCCATCCAGGTTCTTATGTCGAAGAAATAATAGAAGACTTAAATATGTCCCAAGAAGAGTTTGCGATTCGTTTAGGGACAACCCCAAAAACAATCAGTAAATTGGTAAATGGTAAAATTTCGGTCAGTAAGGATCTTGCTAATAAGCTATTTAAATTAACGGGGGTATCAATTCTTACTTGGTTAAATCTTCAAGCGAGCTATGATGCAAAAGTTATTGAAATAGAGGAACTTCAAAATCAAGATGAAAAAGAGATTTGTCAGTTGATTGATTTTGATTATTTCAAAAGACATGGCTTTGTTCCCCAGGGCAGATATACCATGCTACAAAAAGTGGCGGAGCTTAGAAAGCTTTTTCAAATTTCAAATCTTACATATTTGAGTCAGTTCAATCAGCTTGTTAGTTATCGAAATACAAAAGGTTTTGATGAGCGTTCGGTGGTAAATTCAAATGTTATGCTTGAGTTGGCAATAAAATTATCAAAAGATGCAACTGAGACAAAGTTTAATAAGTCAAAATTAGAGAAAATACTACCAGAACTACGAGAGATGACCTTGAAAGATGGTGGAGAATTTTACCCAATATTACATTCAAAATTATTGGAATGTGGCATTTGTTTGGTGGGACTTCCAAAACTAAAAAATGCCAATCTGAACGGTGCGACGAAACGGTTTAAAAATGGTAGTGTATTATTGTTGTTAACTGATAAAAATAAGCGTTCCGATATTTTTTGGTTCTCATTTTTCCATGAATTAGGTCATATTTTACATAATGATTTTTATTCAGATTATGATGATAAGGATGCTTACGAAGAAAAAGAGAAAAAAGCGGATGAATTTGCTCAGGAATTTCTAATTCCTACGAAAGAATACAAAAAGTTTATCGCAGAAAAATCTTTTGACAAATCATCCATTATTGGCTTTGCTCATGAAATCGGTATCCATCCAAGTATTGTTTTGGGAAGGCTTCAAAAAGAAGGTTTTTTAGACTACAGTCAGTATCAAGAGCTCAAAATTAGTTACAATATCATTATCAGGGGAAATGCGGTATAAATCATTTTGGAGTAAGGTGCGAGGATGTTTCAATCCTCGTTTTTTGGTATAATTTAGTTATAAAAAGAGTATTCATCATATCAACTATTTCATAAGGAGCAACCATGACTGATATTATTCAAACAGACCCGATTATCGAATCCAACAACTTCATCGTTTTGGACAAATATGTGAAGTCAGTACAGCCAGGTCATTATCAGACAGAAGCTGATTTGGAGAAGGAGCTGATTGCGGATTTGCAGGCCCAGGGCTATGATTATCGACCGGACTTGCGAACGCCAGATGCCCTCTTACTCAATCTCCGTGAGCAGGTGCAGACTTTAAATGGTGTGCTCTTTACCGATGCGGAATGGCTCCGCTTTTTAGAGGAGTACCTCAATAAGCCTAGTGATGGTTTGATTGACCGCACCCGAAAGCTCCACGGTAACCACATCTACGACTTTATCTTTGACGATGGGCATATCCAAAATATTTATCTCTGGGATAAGAAAAATATCAGTCGAAATAAGCTTCAGGTCATTAATCAAATGTCTCAAGTTGGGACTTCAAGTAACCGTTATGATGTGACCATTTTGGTTAATGGGCTACCCTTAGTACAAATTGAGCTTAAAAAGCGTGGGGTGGCTATTCGTGAGGCTTTTAATCAGGTTCACCGTTACAGCAAGGAGAGTTTTAATGAAGAAAATTCACTCTTCAAGTATCTCCAGATTTTTGTCATTTCAAATGGGACGGATACTCGCTATTTTGCTAATACCACTAAGCGAGAGAAAAATTCTTTTGACTTTACTATGAACTGGGCACTGAAAAATAATGATCCTATTAAGGATTTGAAAGATTTTACAGCGACCTTTTTCAGTCAACAAACGCTCTTAAACGTTCTCATCAACTACTCAGTTTTTGATACTAGTGATACCCTCCTAATCATGCGTCCCTATCAGATTGCTGCGACGGAGCGGATTATTTGGAAGATTCGATCGGCCATTGACAGCAAAATCAAAAGTGGTCCTGAGACTGGCGGCTATATCTGGCATACGACGGGGTCTGGTAAGACCTTGACCAGTTTTAAGGCTGCGAGACTGGCGACTGAGATGGATAAAGTGGACAAGGTTTTCTTTGTGGTTGATAGGAAAGACTTGGACTACCAGACTATGAAAGAATACCAGCGTTTTTCACCTGACTCAGTTAATGGGTCAAATAGCACAGCTGGACTTAAACGCAATATCGAAAAAGATGACAATAAGATTGTTGTGACGACGATTCAAAAGCTCAATAACTTTATGTCTAGTGAAGCACAGCATGAGATTTACAACAAGCAAGTGGTCTTTATCTTTGACGAATGCCACCGTTCACAGTTTGGCGAGGCTCAAAAGCGCTTAAAACAAAAGTTTAAGAAGTATTGTCAGTTTGGTTTTACAGGCACGCCGATTAAAGTTGAAAATGCTTTAGGCAGTGAGACGACAGCTTCTGTATTCGGTCGGGAGCTTCATGCATACGTCATTACTGATGCTATCCGCGACCAAAAGGTGTTGAAATTTAAGGTGGATTACAATGATGTTCGTCCACAGTTTAAGTCGTTGGAAAGTGAGCAAGATTTAGGGAAATTATCTGCTGCTGAAAATAAAAAAGCCCTACTTCATCCAACACGGATTACAGAGATTTCGGCTTATATTTTAGAACATTTTAATCAAAAGACACATAGACAAAACGGTAAAGGATTTAACGCTATGTTTGCCGTGTCAAGTGTCGAGGCGGCCAAGGCTTACTACCAAGAGTTGCAAGACCAACAAGCTGGAAAAGATAAACCATTGAAGATTGCAACCATCTTCTCTTATGCAGCAAATGAGGAGCAGGCTGCGATTGGGGAGATTGATGACGAGACATTCAGCCCTGCTGACTTGGCAGATATTAGTAGTAAGGAATTTTTGAGTGGAGCGATTTCCGATTATAATCGCCTTTTTCAGACTAATTTTAGTATCAATGGCAATGAGTTTCAAAACTATTACCGTGATTTAGCTAAGCGAGTTAAGTCTGGCGAGGTGGATTTGCTGATTGTCGTCGGTATGTTTTTGACTGGTTTTGATGCTCCAACCTTGAATACACTTTTTGTGGATAAAAACCTACGCTATCATGGACTTATTCAGGCTTTTTCTCGAACCAATCGGATTTACAATGCGACTAAGACGTTTGGAAATATCGTCACCTTTCGTGATTTGGAGAAGGCAACGACAGATGCGATTAAGCTTTTTGGGAAGACTGAGACGGCTGATATTCTGTTGGAGCGCTCTTACGACGACTACATGACTGGCTATATTGAGGCTGGTCAAGAGCAAAAAGGGTATTTGGAAGTCGTTAAAGAATTACAGGAAAAATTCCCGGATCCTGCGACGATTAGTAAAGAAAGTGATAAGAAAGAATTTGTGACCCTATTTGGCCAGTTCTTGCGTTTGGATAATATCTTGCAGAACTATGATGATTTCATGAGTTTGCAGGCTTTGCAAGAGTTAGATGTTACAGACGCAGAAGCTGTGGCAGAGTTCAAAGAACGTTTTCATCTGGACGACGAAGCCGTTGCGGAACTTTCTAAAATGGACATCCCAAGTATTCGTGAGATTCAAGATTATCGCTCTACTTACAATGATATCAAGTCCTGGTATGACAATGAGAGGCGGAATCAGCAGAATAGCGATTCCGAAATCGATTGGGATGCGGTTGTCTTTGAAGTGGAGTTGTTGAAATCACAGGAAATCAATCTGGACTATATTCTGGAATTGATTTTTGAAACCAACCAAAAGGTATCTGACAAGGATCAACTCATTGAAGAAATTACACGAACTATCCGTGCTAGTCTGGGTCAGAGAGCTAAGGAAAGTTTGATCGTGGATTTTATCAATGCCAGTGACTTGGACAGTTTTTCTGAGAAGTCAGATATCTTGGAGCAATTTTATACATTTGCCCGTCAAAAACAAAAAGAAGCAGTGGCTAATTTGATTGAGACTGAGGGATTGAATGTAGAGAGTGCTAGCCGCTATATTCAGATGTCACTCAAACGAGAGTATGCCAGTGAAAATGGTAATGCTCTCAATGAAGCACTTCCTAAGATGAGTCCCCTCAATCCCCAATATCGTACCAAAAAGCAGACGGTATTTGAAAAAATTGTGGATTTGGTAGAGGTATTTAAGGGGATTGGTGGAGAAATTTAACCATTATTATTTCTTCTAGACATAGAAGAGACAAACTTTACAGTTGACATTTTAAAAAATATCAAAGGCATTATATCAGTGGTATAAAAAGCTGACTTATCATTTATTTGGAGACGACAGTTGTTCCAAAAATGTGCTGTTTGATATTGAGAAGGAGGCTTACACTTGGAAAACAAAAGGGATTTAATTCAAACCCTATCCCACTACCAATTCTCTCCAGAAAGCCAACATTTAGACAGGAAATCCGCTCGAAAGAAACCGTCTGAACTGCTTAAACACCTGATTGCTTTTGCTAATGCAGATGGTGGTCAGCTGGTTATTGGTATTGAAGATGAGAAGCAGGATAACATTATCACTGGTTTCAAGGACGGCAGGGCTTATCCCATAGACGATTTCAAAAAGATTGACCGTGAGATGCGTGACGCTCCCTTGGATCTATCTTTTGAAGAAATCCCTGTGCGAAACCATAAAGGTGAAGAAGATGTGATTTTGGTTATCTCAGTTGAATTGTCTTCAAACCGAGTGATTGCTGCGCCTAATGATGAGGTTTACCTGCGTCAGGGTGATGAGACAGTTAAGCTCAGTTATGAACAACGAACTCAACTCAGCTATGATAAAGGACAACGTTTCTTTGAGGATGAAGTTGTGGCTGACGCAACCTTGGAAGACATTGATGATGACCTGGTTCAGGATTTCAAGAATCGATTTGACATTGCAGACCGTTCTACAGAAGAAATTCTCAAAGCTCGGCGTTTTCTGGTCAATGGAAAATTGACCAAGGCTGCTATCTTGCTTTTTGGTAAATACCCATCAGCTTTCTTCCCTCAAGCTCGTGTTCGTTTTCAGCGGTTTGATGGCACGGACATGGGGACAGGTAGTAGCTTTAATGTCATTAAGGAAGTGACCTTTGATGATGCTCTGCCAAGCCTGATTATCAAGGCTCGTGATTTTATTCGTACCCAGCTGCGTGAGTTCCAATATCTAGATGACAATGGGCAATTCCAAATTTTGCCTGAGTATCCAGAATTTGCCTGGTTTGAAGGTGTTGTCAATGCTGTTACTCACCGTGATTACTCTGTCTATGGCGACCATATTCGTGTGCTTATGTTTGATGATCGACTGGAGATACATAGCCCAGGGAAATTGCCAAATATCGTCACCGTTGACAATATTAAGCATGAACGTTTTTCAAGAAATCCTCGGATTGCCAGAACCCTGACAGAGTTTGGCTGGGTCCGTGAGATGAATGAAGGTGTTAAACGGATTTACTCAGAGATGGAATCAGCCTTTCTCCATGAACCAAAATACTCAGAGCCTGGAAATAAGGTGGTTCTGACGCTTGAAAATAATATTGTCAGTCGCCATCTCCGTACACGCGACAACCTAGAAAAACAGTTCTCTGATTTTGGAGACCTCAATGCAGACGAGCAATTGCTGGTTCACTACATGTATAATTCTGGCGAGAAGATGACAACTGCAAAAGCCATTGAACTGACAGGAAGAAGTCGTAAGTTTATTGTAAAAACGATGAAAAAATTACAAGAATTGGGTATGGTTGACTGGTATGGTGCCAATAAAAATGACAGAAATCAATACTATACTTTAACGAAAAATTATCCTATCCTCTAAGAGATAGGATACAGTAGGATACAGTAGGATACAGTAGGATACAGTAGAACATAAAAAGTGGTCTTCAACGAAAAGTTGATAACCACTTTTTAATTATAATTTTGTTATGTTTCCATCTTGCTTGAGGAAGTGAATAATTGTTTTCTTTAAATCTTCAAAATCTCCTTGAAAGGTAGCAATTTCAACTGTCTTTTCAAGTCCATCCTGTAAGGAAAGATTGGATTGGTAACCATTCATTGCTAGAAATATATGCAAGGCAAGAACAGCAGTTCGTTTATTAGCATTATAAAAAGGATGTTTTTTAATCAAATTTATCCAGATAATAGCAGCTTTACTGTAGATATCTGGATAGAGAACTTTTCCGAAAATCTCTTGTTTAGGCTGTTCAACAATCATTTGAAGACTGTTTGGATCAGCAATGCCAACAGGTTCATTAGGAGAATATTTACCAATAACCATGACATTGATTTTGATAATATCTTCAGCAGTTAGGTACCTCATCTATCCACCAATTCTTTCAAAAGCTCATCGTATTGGTTCATGGCTTTTTCTAGTTCCTTATCAAAATCAAATTTTGGCTCAGCTTTACGAATGATGACGTTATTTCCTGAAGTGACGAATTCAATTTCTTCTCCAATTTCTGCTCCAAGAGTTTCTTTAATTTTATTGGGGATTGTAATGACAGTACTATTTCCTGTTTTTCTCAAGATAACATTCATGGTTCTACCTCCGTTTGTATATACATTATAAAACGAACTTACAAAAAAGTAAAGTGAATACACATTGTTTCTCAATAACATAAGCTCCGAAAACATAATTTTGGTAATCTAATGGTAATCCATGATTTATAAGATTGGGTTATAAGTATCTATTTTTAATGAAAATGATTCTTGAAAGCTTAATTTAATAGGCTTTTATAGATATTTTACTTCGGTCACCCAAAACCAGGCTTGAAGAAAGCTC
>NZ_DEQF01000040.1:0-24545 GCF_002360305.1 Streptococcus sp. UBA3373
CAAAAGACGCAAAAACAAGGTTTTGCGTCTTTTTTATTTCTAATTGGCTCTTTCTTTTAAGAAACCTGAGATTTCACGAACGGCAAATGGTAGGGCATCCTCATTTGGGCTCATTTTAGGATGGTGAAGGGCATAAGGTGTACCTACCCCAAGCCAAAACATAACGCCAGGAATGTGATTTAAAAGGTAACCAAAATCCTCACCAGTCATGGCTGGCAAACAGTCAATCAAATTGACAGCTTCTTGAGCTTCAAAGAAAGCCATCAATTCACGCGCCAATTCAGGGTCATTTTCAACAGGAAGATAGCCTCCTTGTTTGAGTTCCACGTCGACTTCTATACCAAAACTGGCCGCAACACCTTGAGCAATTTCAGTTAAGCGTTTTTGAATGTGCAGGCTCATCTCCTGTGTCAACGTTCGAATAGTCCCATGCAGCTGTGCGGTTTCTGCAATGACATTATTGGTCGTGCCTGAATGGAAAGAACCAAAGGTCACCACCCCACCTTGAATAGGGTCAACATTGCGGCTCACAATCGTCTGCACCTGCGTCACAAAGTAAGACGCAGCAACCAAGGCATCGTTAGCTTCGTGAGGAAAAGCAGCGTGTCCGCCCTTGCCTTTAAAGGTTACCAAAACTTCACAAGTCCCTGCAAACAAGGTTGAGGTATTGGTCCCAATATCACCCACCTTAAAATCAGGTCGCACATGCAAGCCATAAAATTCATCTGGTTTCCAATCGCCAAAAGCATTGTCCTGATACATGAGCATGCCACCTGCTTCGTTTTCTTCGGCTGGTTGGAAGAGAAACAGAACATTATTTTTAGGCTGTTTTTGCACCAATTCATTGAGCAGACCAAGGGCAACCGTCATGTGGATATCGTGTCCACAAGCGTGCATGCGCCCTTCGTGCTGGCTCGCAAACGGCAACCCTGTTTCTTCAACAACAGGCAAAGCGTCAATATCTGTACGCCAACCAATTGTTTTTTCAGGGGCATATCCCTTGATAAAGACAAGAATACCTGTACGCCAAGTGCGTTGTTCTACAAAGTCTTTTCCAGCCGTTATCTCTGCAATCCGCTCCAAAAGATAGGCTTGTGTTTTGAATTCTTCCAAACCAATTTCTGGAATTTGATGCAAATCGCGACGAATTTTCACTAAATCTAAAGTCATATCACAAACTCCAAATGGGTTTTATAAATGACGTAGAGCGTCTTCTAGGGCTGTTTTTTGTTGAGTTTTCGCATCGATTTCTTTAATGATGCGAGCAGGGACACCTGCTACCACGACATTTTCAGGAACATCTTTTGTAACAATAGCTCCCGCTGCAACGACCGAACCATTACCAACCTGAACCCCTTCAATCACAACGGCATTCGCTCCCACAAGAACGTTATCACCGATACGAACAGGTTCTGCTGAAGCTGGCTCAATCACGCCTGCAAGGACCGCACCCGCACCGATGTGGCTATTTTTCCCAACAATCGCGCGACCACCAAGAACCGCACCCATATCAATCATAGTGCCAGCACCGATTTCAGCACCGATATTAATCACAGCTCCCATCATCACCACCGCATTGTCCTCAATGGTTACTTGGTCACGAATAATCGCACCCGGCTCAATACGAGCATTGAGATGACGTTTATCCAGCAAAGGTACCGCAGAATTACGCCCATCTTGTTCCACCACATAATCCTTGTTTTCAGTCAGATTAGCCAAAAGTGGCTCAATATCTTTCCAATCCCCAAAAAGCACATTGCCAAACTTGAGAACATTTTCTGGAATAGCCGCTGCCAACTCTCCCTCAAAAGTCACCTTCACATTTGTCTTTTTCTCCGCATTACCAATAAAAGCAATAATCTCTTGCGCCGTCATTTTTTGTGCAGTCATCTCTTTTTCTTCTCCCATCCAAAGTTAGTTAATTGTTTACTATTATACCAAATTTTCAGAAAATTTGGAAAGGAATTTGGTTATTTATTCACCCCAAATAATTTTTTCACTCAAAAAAAGACCTCCTTCAGGAAGTCTTTCAAACAAACTCAGTTACTTACTGGAGTGAAAATCAATTTTGCTGAATCTGCTAGTACTGCATCATCTGTATTATAAAAAGAGGTTGTGATAATTTCTCCTTCAGATAGTTTAACAGTAACGTCCATATTACCTGGATTTAAAGATTGACTTCGTTCATCACCAGATTCCTCATTATAAATTCCTATATTCCAACCCAAGTTTTCAAATTCAGTATCCATCGTCATGTTTGTGCTTAAAGTATATGTTCCAGCTGGAATATCTCTACCGACAACATAATTGCCAATTCCAATTTCATTTGATTGTGAAACATTCTCAACTGCTGTAAGTTTGATTTTAGAAATATTTGAAAAGTCTAAAGTGTCACCTTCAAATAATATAACCCTGATTACTGACGGAGAAGTTGTATCCCCACTGTCTGTCGAAGCACCAGGCCAGTTGATATATAGTCCAGAATACGTCTTACTTCTATCACCCATGATATTGCCATTGCCACCAGTAATCTCTAAATCATAAATTCCAGGCTTAATATCACCAGATTCCCCAACAGTAATTTTTCCAGTTATATATAACTCATCAGTAGAAACCGAAGAATCTGCCAATTTATTAATTTCTTCTAAGAAACTTGCTTCCTTGCTTGATTTAGTTTTAGAAGCAACTATATTTCCTGTTTTATCTGCACTTGATGAATTATCCATAGCAGAATCAATCGCTGCACCGTAGGCAGATTGAGTTATCAAAACAATGATAAATGCTAATATTGCAACAATAATTGAAACTAGTGATAAAACCTTTTTATTTTTTCTATTAATTATTACTGATATGACGCCTAGAATAAGAGCTACTAAAGCTAAAGCAGCTGAACCATTATTGATAAATGGCATCCAAGAAGTTAAAAGCGCTATTCCTCCTACAACAACCGCAATTATCGCAACAACTTTATGTTCATTATTTTTCTTTTCCATATTTTATTTCCAACGTTCTAAATTCTTACAATTACTCTTGAAACTTTTTCAAACTAGCAAGGTATAGTGAACCACCAATAATAGCTAAAATTCCACCAACCCAGCCTAAAAATGGGATAATTGCCAAAGCTCCTCCAACAATCAGCAATACATTAGGTGCTGAACCAATACGGTCGTCATCTTTATAATATACAGAACCTACAATTCCAAGAACTAAAATAGCAATTTTAACAAATAAAGCCAAAGTGCTAGCTAGTGTCGTTGAAGTGATTGAAATTGCTGAACCACCATTGTAAGCAGTATCAAGTGTAGTTGCAACATCATTTAATGCGCTTGCTGTGATAATAAGGACCGCTATTAGCAGAAAAATTCCTCCGACAAGTCCTACAATCCCGTTAATTAAAGCTAATTTTTTTGTTTTCATAATCGTACTCCTGTAAGTTATAAATTACACCATAAAATATTAATCATTATTATCCTTGGTTTCTTGTAATTTTTTCCATTTTAAGAATTCTTGAAATTCTTGATAATCTTCCTCACCAATAAAGCTTGAATCCTCTACACTTTTAGTAGTTTTATCATCTTCCATTGTTGGGGAAATAAAATCAACAACATTATTCACAATGGAATTTTTAGTCTCTATTTTTTTCTTTTTAAATGTTTTTCCAGACTTTATTGCAGTATCAGCATTAATCTTATTGTTAAATACATTACCTAAAATAGCACCTAAACCAACCCATTTTCCTGCTTTAGTAAGTCCATCAATAATTTGTACTAAAACACCTACCATAAGCATTAGAAACATGAGACTATATAGCATTGCAAAATCTCCAAATAATAGTTTGAGAAGTCCTAAAAAAATGATAACAATCGCTAAAATTCCAGAACAACCAAGTAAAGCTTTACCAACATTATTATTCATTTAGTTCACCATTCTTATTGTAAGGCTATTGCCATCTGATCTGTATATGATTTTAGGCTGTCACGATAGTCCTTTAAGTACTCTACTATACTGTCTTTTCCAGTAATTCTA
The DNA here is from genome assembly GCF_002360305.1 of Streptococcus sp. UBA3373. NCBI lineage: Bacteria > Bacillati > Bacillota > Bacilli > Lactobacillales > Streptococcaceae > Streptococcus > Streptococcus sp. UBA3373. Next base: position 4,027 of record NZ_DEQF01000040.1, read on the forward strand.
GCATTTCCTAAAGAACCATACGCTTCTTTTTGTGTTTCTACACTAGAAGTTACAGAATCTCTCATTGATTGATAAGATTCGACATCTCCTAAACCATATTGTGAGACGACTACTTCATAATTTGAAATGTATTCATTTACGATAGCTTCATACATTTTCAGATAGTCATTATAGGTTACAATACTTTCGATTGTTGAATCAGACGTATCTGTTGGATTAAAATCACTATTAACTGCTTCTGTTGAACTTGATGAACTAGCCACAGTTTCAGTTGAAGAAACTAAATTAGTTGATTCAGTAGTGCTACTTGTTGAAGTAGTATCTTCCTTAGAAGAACAAGCAGAAAAAAATGAAACAGACAGTGCAGTTATAGCAATTAACGCTAGTTTATTTTTCATATTTTCATATCTCCATTTTCCTTAAAATTTTCCACAATCATTATATATCTATATATATATGATTTTGTCAATCGGTTTCAGAGAATTTTTTAAGGAAATTTTAAGGATTTTTTCACGCAAAAAAAGCTCCCTTACGGAAGCTTTTTTATATATGTTAATGATGCATTAAAGACGTGCGTTCAATTCAGCTGACAAGTCTTCAAATCCTGGTTTACCAAGAAGAGCAAACATGTTTTTCTTGTATGCTTCTACACCTGGTTGGTTGAATGGGTTAACAGCGTTAAGATAACCTGAAAGACCAATAGCCAACTCGAAGAAGTAGATTGTATAACCAAGAGTGAATTCATCTTGTTGAGGGAGTGTCAAGAACATGTTAGGTACTCCACCGTCAGTGTGAGCAAGAAGTACACCATCAGTTGCTTTTTTGTTTACGAAATCAACGTCTTTACCTTGAAGGTAACCAAGGCCATCAAGGTCTTCTGACAATTCAGGAATAACAACGTTTTTACGTGGTTTATCAACACGAACAACTGTTTCAAAGATGTTGCGGTAACCTTCTTGGATGAATTGTCCAAGTGAGTGAAGGTCTGTTGAGAAGTTTGCAGATGTTGGGTAGATACCTTTTTGGTGTTTACCTTCTGATTCACCTGCTAATTGTTTCCACCATTCACCAAAGTATTGCAGTGATGGTTCATAGTTTGCCAAGATTTCAGTTACATAACCTTTACGGTAAAGGATGTTACGGATAGCAGCGTATTGGTAAGCAATGTTTTCTGAAAGTTTGTCAGATGACAAATCTTTGCGCGCTGCGTTAGCACCATTCATAAGAGCTTCAATATCAATACCTGCAGCAGCAATTGGAAGAAGACCTACTGGTGTCAATACTGAGAAACGTCCACCAACATTATCTGGCACAACAAATGTTTCCCAATCGTTAGCAACAGCTTCTACTTTAACAGCACCTTTTGCTTTATCAGTAGTTGCATAGATACGTTTGTTAGCTTCTTCTTGACCGTATTTTTCAATCAAAAGTTCTTTGAAGACACGGAAAGCAATCGCTGGTTCAGTTGTTGTTCCTGATTTAGAAATAACGTTTACTGAGAAATCTTTATCTTTCACGTATTCGACAAGATCTGCTAAGTAACTTGAAGAAATTGAGTTACCTGCGTAAAGGATTTGTGGACCTTTACGGTCTGCAGATGCTTGTAAGTTGTAGAAATGATTACTCAAAAAGTCGATAACGGCACGCGCCCCAAGGTATGAACCACCAATACCGATAACAACAAGCACTTCGCTGTCTGATTGGATTTTAGCAGCAGCTTTTTGAATACGAGCAAATTCTTCTTTGTCGTAGTTTTCTGGAAGGTCTAACCAACCAAGGAAGTCAGAACCAGGACCTGTTCCTTTGCGCAAGTACTCATCAGCGGCACTTACTTGAGCTTGCATAAAATCAACTTCTTCTTGTTCAACAAATTGATCTAAAAGCTTTGAATAATCAAATGTAATATGTGTCATTTTTATCCTCCTCGAATACAATCTCTCTTCTATATTACTCTTTTATCCTTTATTTTTCAATGATTTTTAACAAAATAGATCAAATAAATAAAGCGTTTGCTATTTTCAGAAAACATTCAGAAAAAGCACACAAAAATCAAGTTTTTTCTGTAAAAAAACAACATAAAAAGTCCTAAAAATTTAGGCACCTATTTTTAGAAATAAAAAAAGAGCACACACCTACAATCGCTTAGGGCTGCTGGATTCCTCCCCTGACCCACTTCACGCGAAGATGTTGCTCCGATAAGTATTATATCATAATTAAGAAATGATGCAAGCCAGAACTATGCTTTTGCCTGTTTTTGTTGGGCTTTTTTCTTTTCGCGATTACGACGGAAAAAATCTTGCATAATTCCCGCGCATTCAGCTTCTAGAATCCCTGTTTCCACCTCAACTCGGTGATTGAGGCGAACATCGGTCAAAATATCGTACAGGCTCCCAGCACCGCCAAATTTTTGATTAGTAGCTCCGTAAATCACCTGCGGAATGCGAGCTAATCCAATAGCACCGCTGCACATGACGCAAGGTTCAATGGTGACAAACAAGGTGCTATCCAGTAAACGCCAGTTGCCCTCTTTTTCGTTGGCTTCGTTAATGGCCATGATTTCAGCGTGTAAAATAGCTTTTTGCTGCTCCTCACGCGCATTGTGCCCACGACCAATAATCTCACCGTCTTTGACGATAACGCAACCGATAGGAATTTCACCTTTGGCTAATGACTTTTGTGCTTCTTTGAGCGCTTCTCGCATAAAATACGCCTTTTCTTCCTGCGTAAATGCTGACATTACAAGTCACCTAATTGCCATGATTTGTGCGGCACGGCTAAATCAACAGGAACGTCTTTGGCATAGTGTTGGGTTTGTTCTTTCAGCACTTGCAAGTGTTTTGTCGCATCAATGCCTTCTGGTGGAATTGGTGGGGTATGTGTCAAAACAAGGGATTTAACGGCTGCTTTATGGGCAATTTCGCCAGCTTCCTTGCTTGTCAAATGAGCTGGGTGGTTTTCATTGCCTTCATAAAGGTAAACATCCGCTAAAAAGAGGTCTGCATCCTTGGCAAATGCATCCAAGCCATCAAAGTAACCCGTATCACCAGTAAAGACTAGGACTTGACCAGTAGCTCTTTCAACGATACGAAAAGCGTAGCAAGGAACTGGGTGAACGGTTTTGATAAAGGTCACATCAAAAGGACCAATGTGTTCAACACCTGTCACATCATAAGCTCTACCTTCTGAAACGCCAAGCATAGTTAATTTGTCAAATTCATACAAGTCTTCCTTGTGTCCATAAATTGGCAAAACTTTTGGTGTCCAAAGGTGTTTTGGATACAATTGGAAATAGTGGCGTAACACACCCAAGTCAGCGATGTGGTCAGGATGATAATGCGAAATAATCACGGCATCCAAATCAATCGGGCTGATTTCTTTTTCCAGTTCTGTCACGGCACGACTACCGCAGTCCATCAATAATTGAAAACCATCTTCACCAGTAACGAGATAAGAAGTTGTTCCACCGTCATCGTGTGGATAAGCTCCCCAACAACCAAGTGCTGTTAACTTCATAGTACACCCCTCCTTTATTTATAAACCATTATAACACAAAAAGACCCAACCTTGACAGGTTGAGTGAAGTCTCAGAAATTACGGTCGCTTCGATTGTAACCGTAGCGTTCAAAGAAATCTTCACGAAATTCCAAAAGATTGTCATCCATAATGGCTTGACGGACTTTTTTCATCAAGTTGACAAGGAAGTAAAGGTTGTGGTAACTTGTCAAACGCAAACCAAAGGTTTCATCAGCTTTTAGCAAATGACGGATGTAAGCACGCGTGTAATTGCGGCAAGTGTAGCAATCACAGTCATGGTCAAGCGGTGTAAAGTCTTCGGCATATTGGGCGTTTTTAACCACCAAACGTCCTTCGCTGGTCATGCAGGTACCGTTTCGAGCGATACGCGTTGGCAAGACACAGTCAAACATATCAATTCCTCGGATAACCCCATCAATCAAGCTATCAGGTGCTCCAACACCCATCAAGTAACGTGGTTTATTTTCAGGCAAAATAGGCACCGTGAAATCCAAAACCGCGTTCATTTCGGCGTGTGATTCCCCAACAGCTAAACCACCGATAGAATATCCTGGAAAATCCATGCTAATCAAGTCATGAGCTGACTGGCGGCGAAGGTCTTCAAATCCAGCCCCTTGCACGATACCAAACAAGCCTTGGTCATGTGGTCGGCGGTGTGCTTTCAAACCACGTTCTGCCCAACGGCTAGTACGCTCGATAGATTTTTTAACGTAATCATAAGGTTGGTAGAATTGTGGGCATTCATCAAAACTCATCATGATATCAGAACCCAAATTATTCTGAATCGAAATGGCTTTTTCTGGAGAGAGGAACATCTTAGCACCGTTGAGGTGGTTTTTAAAGGTTACCCCTTCTTCTGTGATATTACGCGTTTCTGCTAATGAATAAACCTGAAAACCACCACTATCTGTCAAGATGGCTTGGTCCCAATTCATAAATTTGTGCAGACCGCCAGCACGCGCAATCAAATCATCACCTGGACGCAACCAAAGGTGATAGGTATTGGCCAAAATAATACCAGAACCCATTTCTTTGAGTTCTTCTGGGGATTGAGTCTTAACAGTAGCCTGCGTTCCCACAGGCATAAACATTGGTGTCGGGAAAGTGCCGTGCGGTGTGATAATCTCACCCAAACGCGCTCCCGTGTGTTTTTCTTTCTTAATTAAACGATATTTAATGGGATAATCTGTCATATTTTCTCCTAGCTACCACAAAAAACAGTTGTGGGCAATGTCAATACATTCTCAAAATAATGGTAAAAATAACCTTTACGATTCTACCAAAAAAGTAGCTGTTTGTCATGCAGTTCTTATTATATGCTATTTCTAATACAATATGTTATAATAAAAAGCACGATTAAAGGAGGTTTTTTGACATGACTGCTTCAGAAACACGCCGACAAGCGCGAGAGTTTCTTAAAACACTGACTGGTAAATACCAGCTCTTTATTGTTACTATCATTTTATCTATTTTAACCATTTCCCTATCTTACCGTCAAACCATCGTTTCTTATGGTGATGTGACCACATTTGTGAATTTTTCAACCTCACTTCCACCACTTATTCAAATTTTATTGACCCTATTTTTAGCGTCAGCAAGTTATGCGGTGCTTGATGTGCTACGTGCCAAAAGAACCGAAGTGAGCGTTTCAGACAATATGATTGTCTTTTCAAACGAACTCTTTTGGAAATTTGTTGTGACAGCTATTGTTAAATGGTTCTTCATTTTCTTGTGGTCTTTGATTGCTATTGCTGGTGGTGTGATTTTATCACTTGGTATGGTCGTTAGCGTTGACAACAACCTAGCTGGTTCTGCTATCATTTTCGTTGGTTGCGCTATGGCTCTTATTGGAACATTCTTTGCCATCATGAAGCAATACGCTTATAGTATGACGACATACGTGCTTTACGACGAAGTCAACAACGGTACTTACCGAGGACCTCGTCAAGTGATTGCCAAAAGCCAAGCCTTGATGGATGGTAACAAATGGCGTTTCTTCTGCCTTGAGTTTAGCTTCATCGGTTGGGATATTTTGACCGCCCTTACCTTTGGTTTGCTTTACTTCTACACGCTACCATACAGAACAACTGCAAACCTTATCTTCTACGAAAACTTGCTTGAACAAGAAGAAATCTAAAAAAAGCCTTTCAGCCAGTAGTGGTTGAAAGGCTTTTTTATTGTCCCTCATTCTTCATAAAGAGCAAGAGGTGAGCGTCCTGATTGCTTGACATCTTCTTGACACTTGGGGCAAAGACCGTGGGCGGTTACCTGTATTTTTGTGATTTGGTAGCCTGTTTGCTCGTAAGCTTCTTTTCCAATATCAATCGCATCCACATCCATAAAATCAGCGATGGCACCGCAGCATTTGCAAATGATATTGATGTGCTGGTGTCCCATAAAATCATAGTAAGTGGTTGGATTGTTTGTGACCTTTAATTCCGTCACAAATCCCTCATCGACTAAAACTTTTATATTATTATAAACCGTTGCCAAACTCAAACTTGGGTGTTCTGGCAACAAATCTTTGTAAATTTTATCGGCACTAGGATGCTCGGTGCTATTTATCAGATAAGCAATGATAGCTTTACGTGTTTCCGTGATACGAATGTGTTTTCCCCTTAAATGCTCAATCACATTTTCATAAGCATCTAACGGACGATGATGGGTATGAATATCCATAGCAAAGCCTCCTTCCTCGTTTGCTGTATTCATTATAACACAGTTTAAAAGCTAAGAAAGAAAGCGGTGCTCGTTTTATTTTTGTCTTTATCGACAAAAAATTCTTGAAATTCATTTTATATATAATGCAAAAAGAGCATAAAAACTGAGAGTCGCTTTCTGCGAACTCTCAGTTTTTTCATAATAAGTTTTGATATTCAATCTTGATGCATTTATTCATGACGATGTTATCACGGCCTGCAGCTTGTAACAGATCAGCAGCTTCTTGGCTTTCTAGACCAAGTTGTGCCCAGAAAATATCGGCATCTGTTTCTAGGAAATCTTTAGCGACTTCTGGAAGAAATTCACTGCGTCTGAAAACATCCACAATATCAATGTGAACAGGAACATCTTGCAACCTAGCATAAGCTGTTTCATTTAAAACCTTCTGCCCTGCTAATTTGGGATTGACAGGAATAATGGTGTAGCCTGCTTCTTGCATGATCTTAGAAACACGGTAAGCAGCACTGTCCTCACGATGAGATAGCCCAACCACAGCAATGGTTTTAGCATTTTTCAGATAGTCCGCTATCACGGTTTGGCTCGGATTTTGGAAAGTAGTCATCGCAGAAACCTCCTAAAAATGTCTTTTCTTCAGTATAACACACTTCTTTCTAAAAATGAGATGACAAACCTTGCCATCTCATGTCTTTTATTTAGCTTCGTACCAAGTTTGCCCTGCATTTTCGTCTGCAATAAGTGGTACTGACAAATCAATTGCAGATTCCATGGTTTCTTTAACCAATTTTTTAACGGTTTCAAGCTCATCTTTTGGCACTTGAAGAATGATTTCATCGTGCACTTGCAGCAACATTTTAGTCTTGAATTGTCCCTCAACCAAGGCTTTATCAAGGTTAATCATGGCAATTTTGAGAATATCGGCAGCACTTCCTTGAATAGGCGAATTGATAGCGGTACGTTCGGCAAATTGACGGACGTTGAAGTTGCGAGCATTGATATCTGGCAACTCACGGCGGCGGTGGAAGAGTGTTTCCACATAGCCTTTATCTTTGGCATCACGCACCACGCGCTCCATGTAATTCTTGATGCCTGGGTAGCGTTTAAAGTACGTGTCAATGTACTGCTTGGCCAATTTCCGCGGAATGCCTAAGTTGTTGGCAAGCCCATAGTCTGAAATACCATAGACAATACCAAAGTTTACTGCCTTAGCATTGCGACGGTCATTTGGCGTCACGTCTTCTGGCTTGTCAATGCCAAAGACACGCATGGCAGTTGAGGTGTGGATATCTGCTCCCTCACGGAAAGCCGCAATCAAATGCTCATCATTTGAAATGTGGGCAAGCACACGCAATTCAATTTGCGAGTAGTCCGAACTCAACAAGAGCTCATCTTCTGTTTCAGGCACAAAAGCTTTTCGAATCAAGCGCCCTTGTTCCAAACGCACAGGGATATTTTGCAAGTTCGGGTCCACACTTGATAGACGTCCTGTCTGCGTCAAATCTTGCAAATAGCGGGTATGGATTTTGCCGTCTTGTAAAATGAAATCCTGCAAACCAACGATATAAGTGGATTGGAGCTTGGCAATTTGGCGGTATTCCAAAATTTTAGACACAATTGGAGAAATCGGGGCCAAACGTTCCAAAACATCTACGGCCGTTGAATAGCCTGTCTTGGTTTTCTTGGTGTAGCTAGTTGGCAACTGCATCTTGTCAAACAACAATTCACCCAATTGTTTTGGTGAGTTGATGTTGAATTCCATGCCTGCTAGGTCATAGATTTCCTGTGTCAATTCGTCAATAACGGCTTGGTTGGCTGCTTCCATATCTTGCAAGGTCGCTTTTTTTACGGAAATACCTGCGATTTCCATTTTCGCCAAGACATTTGCTAAAGGTTGCTCCATGTCAACTAACAAACTGGCTTGTTGGTGCTCAGCCAATTTATCTAACATGGCTTGTTCTGAGTCGTTCAAAACAATAATTTTACGAGCTAAATGGCTGAGCAGCACCGCTTTTTCAGGAACAGCACGCTTAACGCCCTTGCCATAAACGGCCTCATCACTATCCAAAACGTGGTTGGTGTAAAGTCTAGCAATGGTTGACAATTCATTGTCCTCAACTGTTGATAAGAGGTACTTGGCAAGACGGCTGTCAAAGGCTGGCGCTGGCAAATCAATGCCTAAATGACTGAGTAGGACCTTGCTCCGTTTGAAATCGTAGGTTTTGATTGGCTTAGCCAAAGCGGCTTGGAACAAATCATCCTTGAGGAGTTCAAGATTGGTTGACGCATAAATCGCCTTGTCATTTCCCCAAGCAAAGCCAATGATAGGCTCAACGTGGTAATTGTCGCCCAAAATTTCAAAATAGAAAAATTGGTCATCTGTGAACATATCCGCACACAAGCTGTCCACTTCTGTATAAGCCACGTCAAATGTTTCTTGCTTCTTAGGAGCACCTAAGCTGTCTTTAAACTGCTTGAAGCCCATGTCATCGTAAAAAGGCACCAATTTATCCAAATTAGGTCCTTGGTAGGCAATATCATCCAAACCAATGGTGATAGGAGCCGTCACATCAATGGTCGCCAAGGTCTTAGACAAGAAAGCTTGCTCTTTGTCGTTAATCAAGTTTTCCTTCATCTTAGACTTTTTCATGCCGTCAATGTTGTCATAAATGCCTTCCAGACTGCCGTATTCTAAGAGCAGTTTCAGACCTGTCTTTTCACCGATTTTGGTCACGCCAGGGATGTTGTCCGATTTATCCCCCATCAACGCCTTAAGATCAATGAATTGTTTGGGTGTGATACCCATTTTTTCCATGAGGTAAGCTGGGGTAAAGGCTTCAAATTCAGCCACGCCTTTTTTGGAAATCTCAACCGTGGTGTTGTTATCCGCCAGCTGAATCAAATCCTTGTCCCCGCTGACAATAGTCACATCGTACTCGTCTTCGTTTTCGGCTAATTTATCCAAAGTTCCGATGATGTCGTCAGCCTCGTAATTCACCAAATCGTAAAAAGTAATGCCCAAGGCGGTCAACATCTCACGAATGTAAGGCAGCTGCTCACGAAATTCTTCTGGCGTCTTGGCACGACCAGCCTTGTAATCTTCGTACATTTCCGTACGGAAAGTGGTCTTACCCGCATCAAAAGCCACCAAAACGTGCGTTGGCTGCACACGCTCTAGCAAGTGATTTAACATGAGGTGAAAGCCGTAAATGGCATTGGTATGCAAACCTGTTCGGTTTTTAAAACGGTCAATCTGATTGTATAAGGCAAAAAAAGCACGGTAGGCAACCGATGACCCGTCAATTAAAAGTAATTTTTTCTTGTTTTCCATGGCTTTATTATAACACATCTTGAGCTATCTCCTCTCCTCTTACGCACGATAGCTTGGCAAATGCTAACATTTAAATTTTCTTTAAGGCAATCCTTTTATACTATAGTCATTCCTAAAACTTTTCCAGTTAGTACCGCTAACTGACTATCATCCTAACAGACAGTTGCTGGAAGGATGTATCTTTTTCATAATCTCCTTAAAGTCTAGCCTAGCTAGGCTTTTTGTTTTTAGCCTAACAAGCTAACCAAAGACATCAAAATAGGCACAACCAGCAAGGTGAGTAGGGTGGATTCGGTAACCATAATAGCCGCATAATCCGCATCGGCACCGTACAATTTGGCTACGACAGGAGCATTGGTCATCACGGGCATGGCTGATTGGAGGATAAAGACTTGTTTCATCAATTGTGGCATTTGGGTGTGTTTGACAATGATTAACATCAAAAGCGGAGCAATCACGAAACGCCCGACTAAGACCAAGACATTGTCTTTGGTAAATCGCAAACGTGACAGCCCTACATTTGCCACCGAAATCCCAATGAAAATCATCGACAAAGGGATGGTCAAATTGCCCAAATATTGGAAATCACTCAATAAGAAAGCTGGGAGTTTGATATTTAAAAGAACCAAAATCACCCCAATGATGAATCCCATAAGTGGTGGCGAGAAGATTTTCTTCAAGGTTCCTCGCAAATCAAGCGTGACTTCTTTGCGACCATCTCTTTGAATCAAATAAGTCCCTATAGTCCAGAAAAACGTCGTGTTACACATGTAATAAACCAAGACATAAGGAATACTTTTATCCCCAAAAAGTGCTTGATTGATAGGAAGTCCCACAAAAATCGTATTAGAATTAAAAAACATAGAAACAAATAAGCCCTGATGCTTTTTATCAATCAAGAATAAATGAGCTACCGCTACAGCAATAGCTAATAAAATCACCATTGAAAGCGCTGGAAAACGCAATTGTGACAGCATTTCAAGCAACTCTTTTGCCGTAAAACGCCCAACAATGGTTGAAATCATATAGCATGGTAATGCTACTTGTGTTACCAACTTGGCAATGAGATTCGGCGCTTTTTCATCGAACCAACCTTTTTTGGTTAGCACATAACCGACTAATACCATGATAAGAACAATCAGAACACCCGAAAAACTACTCACAAACCTTGCCATTGCTTACTTCCTTTTCACCTTTTAGTTTCAGTATAGCATATTTTTAGCGCTTTCTTAACTACTTTTATGAATATTACCCCAGTCATTTAAAAAAGCTAGAAAAATAATATTTCTAGCTTTCTTATTCTTGATTAATCATCATTTTCCGAATCGAACACTTGCTCAACGTGGTCATGAATATCTTTTTTAATTTCTTTTGTTTCAACGACAGATTCTTCACCTAGTTGTTGATATTCTACTTTATCTTTCTTAGTAAATTTCTTATCATCGTCATATTTTTTAGAAATCAAGGAAATCATGCGGCGACGAAGATGTTTTTCGTCCTGCACATTACCTTTTTCACGAATCCAAGCTTGAAGCAAAACAACCAACATAATCAAGCCAATGTAACCAAGGATTGGATACATGACAGAAACCAGTTGTTTAAAACCAAGGAAGGACAAGGCATAACCACTTACGACAAAAAAAATCATGTCACGTTTAAACTGACTTTCACCTTTATTTTCAGAAAAGCGTTTTGCTAAAGCATAGTAAAGACTAAAGGCTGTGTTGAAAATAAGCCCAAATACGACAAGGGAATAGGCAAAAGCAAACCAAGGATGGATTTCATTGGCAAGTACTAACATTGGAATATCTGCAGAAGCAATCTTTCCAACATTGACAAACAAGACAAGTGAGGTAATCGCAATAATCAGACCGACAATTGCACCACCAAGTGTTCCCCCTTTTTCAGCAACGCCAATACGAATAATTGAACCACCAAGGACAAAAGCCATTGATACCCCAGTCATCACACAAATGGCGAAGTAATTAAGAACAGACACCCAAATATTTGGCATATTTGTCGGTAGAGTCTTAGCTACTGTATTTAACTGTTCAAAGTCAAAAGAATGTCCAATCAGACTATGACCAGCAATGATCAATACCATGATAATAACAATCGGCGTGAAAATCCCAATAATCTGAGTAATTTTCTCAAAATCAAGGAAACTTACAAAAATCACAAGGAGAACACAGATTAAAGCTCCTAACCAAGTGGGCAATCCAAATTGTTGATTAAGGTTAGAACCCGCTCCAGCAATCATGACAAATCCAATGACATAACAAGAAATAATCAAAGCAATGTCTAATACACGATTGGTAAAAGGATGGGCAATCTTTGAAAGCACCTCTGAGTGGTCATTCGAACGATAGTAACTTCCTAATGTCACGATAATACGTCCAAATATAGCATTCAAAATCCCTAAAACAATAACGCCAATCATTCCCCAGATACCAAATCCGACAAAATATTGCATCAAATCCTGTCCCGAAGAAAGTCCAGCACCAACAATAATACCAACATAAGCCAGTGCAATTGATAAAATTCGTTTAACCATTTTTCCTCCTTTTTAAATCAGGCAACATTAATAGGTTAACAAAAACAGATTAAGACAAAATGACGATTGTAATCTCAGTATGACATTTGTTAAATTTCCGTGAAAATTTTCACGTTATTTACAACTCTTTTTCAAGCAAATGCCATTTAAAAAATAAGGGTATTTCTTACCTTCATTTTAGCACAAAACCCCGCCAGAAAGCTTCTGGCAGGGTTTGCTTTTATAAAGATTTTTTTCAACTTAATTAAATATTTGCCCAAACTGATTCAAGGATGTTAGTTTGATCTCGATCTGGTCCAACTGAGAATGTTGAAATGCGAACACCAACGAGTTCACCAACACGGCGAACGTAGTCACGAGCATTTTCGGGAAGTTCATCTAGGCTACGGCAACCTGTGATGTCTTCTGACCAACCTGGCAATTCTTCGTAGATTGGTTTACAACGTTTCAATTGTTCAAGACTTGCTGGGTAGTGGTCGATACGTTGACCGTCAAGGTCGTATGCCACACAGATTTTAACAGTATCAAGTCCTGAAAGAACGTCGATTGAGTTAAGTGACAAGTTTGTGATACCTGATACGCGGCGGCTGTGACGCATAACAACTGAGTCAAACCAACCAACACGACGTGGACGTCCAGTTGTTGTACCATATTCGTGACCGATTTCACGGATACGATCTCCAACTTCATCTAGAAGTTCTGTTGGGAACGGACCGTCACCAACACGGCTTGTGTAAGCTTTACATACACCGACAACTTTATTGATCTTGCTTGGACCAACACCTGAACCGATTGTTACCCCACCAGCAACTGGGTTTGAAGAAGTAACAAATGGGTAAGTTCCTTGGTCGATATCAAGCATAACACCTTGTGCACCTTCGAAAAGAACACGTTTACCAGCGTCAAGAGCATCATTCAAGATAACTGATGTATCTGTAACGTAATCTTTGATTTGTTGACCATATTCATAATATTCTTCAAAGATATCTTCAAATTTGATTGGTTCGCATTCGTACATTTTTTCGAAAAGACGATTCTTTTCTTCCAAGTTCACGCGCAAACGTTCTGCAAAGATATCTTTGTCCAAAAGGTCAGCAATTCGAATACCGACACGCGCTGCTTTATCCATGTAAGCAGGGCCGATACCTTTGTTTGTTGTCCCAATTTTGTTATCACCTTTAGAAGATTCTTGCAAACGGTCAAGTTTGATGTGATATGGCAAAATAACGTGTGCACGGTCTGAAATACGAAGACTATCTGTCTTAATACCTTCATCGTGCAAGTATTTCAATTCAGTTACCAATGATTTTGGATTAACAACTACACCATTTCCGATAACTGAGATTTTCTCTGGGAAGAAAATACCTGATGGAATCAAATGCAATTTGAATTTTTTACCGTCGATAACGATAGTGTGTCCTGCATTATCTCCACCTTGATAACGTGCAATCACTTCAGCATCTTGTGACAAGAAGTCAGTGATTTTACCTTTACCTTCATCACCCCATTGGGTACCAACAACTACTACTGATGTCATATTCTGTTCGATACTGATACGAAATCACCTAGCGAGCAAATAAAAACGATACTAACTTATCCAGCCTGTCGTCTCCATCTCCAAGCTAAAATTCGTATCTTCGTCCTTTCTCTACAACTTGGCAGGAATCTCACCTGCGAGTTTGTCTTACAATTTATTATATGACTTTTCTGTGTTTTTTTCAATATTTGACCTTGAGATTTTATTTTTTCCGAACTTTTTTTGAAAAAACGGCTTTTTTTCACATATTTTCTCTCATAGTTAAAATATTCAAACAACTCTTGGTAAAGCAAAAATTTTTTCATAGCAAATCTTTGCATTTTCAGACGCTTTTCCATAGAATAAATTTACATTAAAATGTATACCGTTTACATCATAATCATAGTAATTAGAGTAGCGAGGAATTACCATGTCACTTAATGGTTTACTAGAAAAATCACCAGCGACTTTGCCTATTCTTCAAGCAACTTTTGGGTTAGAAAGAGAAAGTCTTCGAATTGGAAAAGACCACCGTATCGCACAAACTGACCACCCTGCTTGCCTAGGCAGTCGCTCCTTTCACCCTTACATTCAGACGGACTACAGTGAAGCACAGCTAGAACTTATCACGCCTATCGCTCATTCCACAAAAGAAGCGCTCCGCTTTTTGGGAGCACTGACTGATGTTGCTGGCCGTTCCATCGATAAGTCTGAATACCTCTGGCCTTTATCAATACCACCAAAACTATGTGAAACAGACATTCACATTGCCAAGCTAGAGGATGACTACGAGTGCTACTACAGAAAACACTTGGCTGACGTTTATGGAAAAACACTGCAATCAATGTCTGGTATTCACTTCAACATGGAGCTTGGAAAAGATTTGGTCGCAAGCCTTTTTAAAGAAAGCGGCTATCAGTCTATTATTGATTTTAAGAATGATATTCACCTTAAATTAGCTCAGAATTTCCTACGTTTTCGTTGGCTTTTAACTTATCTGTATGGGGCTTCGCCAATAGCTGAAGAAGGCTTTTTTAGTAAAACTTTAGCCAAACCCGTTCGCTCTATCCGAAACAGTCACTTAGGTTATGTTAATCATAAAGACATTCAGGTTTCTTACGAAAGCTTGGAAAAATACATTTCTGATATTGAGGCTTACATAGCTTCTGGCAAGTTGATTGCTGAAAAAGAATTTTACTCTGCGGTTCGCCTGCGTGGCAGCAAGCATGTTCGTGACTATTTGACAAATGGTGTCACTTATCTTGAACTGCGCACTTTTGACCTCAATCCTTTTGATAACCGTGGAATTACTCAAGAGACACTTGATACCGTGCACCTTTTTGTTCTTGCGCTTCTTTGGTTAGATAGTAGCTCTGCTATTGACCAAGACATCACAGAGGCTAGCAAGCTAAATGACAAAATTGCACTTAGCCACCCTCTAGATAAATTGCCTGAAGATGCTCCCGTCGAAAGCATCCTTTTAGCTATGCAAGGAATTGTCGATTACTTTGAATTATCTGACTATTATCAAGGGCTTATCGATGCTATCAAAAATCAGATTGAGCATCCTGAACAAACTATCGCTGGACGCTTGCTAGAAGAGATTGACACCCTATCATTAGAATCTTTTGGGCAAAAACAAGGTCAAGCCTTTCACGATTATGCTTGGCAAGCCCCTTACGCACTCAAAGGCTATGAAAACATGGAATTATCAACACAATTATTGATGTTTGATGCCATCCAAAAAGGTGTTCACTTAGAGATTCTCGACGAAAACGACCAATTCATCAAACTTTGGCACGGTGACCACGTCGAATACGTTAAAAATGCCAACATGACCGGCAAAGACAGCTACATCACACCACTTATCATGGAAAATAAAGTTGTCACTAAAAAACTATTGTCAAAAGCTGGTTTCCCAGTTCCAAAAGGTGAAGAATTCGCTGATAAAGCTGCTGCACTCCGCTATTTCTCACAAATCAAAGACAAAGCTATCGTCGTCAAACCAAAATCAACTAACTTTGGACTTGGTATTTCTATTTTCAAGGAATCTGCCGACCTAACAGCTTATCAAAAAGCCTTGGATATCGCCTTCGCTGAAGATGATACTGTTCTTATTGAAGAATTCATTTCAGGTACGGAATACCGCTTTTTCGTCCTAGATGGCAAATGTGAAGCTGTGCTACTGCGTGTTCCTGCTAACGTCGTCGGAGACGGCAAGCACACCATCGCTCAATTAGTAGAGATGAAAAATCAAGACCCACTACGTGGACGTGACCACCGTTCTCCACTTGAAATCATTGACCTTGGCGATGTTGAAAAGCTCATGCTCCAACAACAAGGTTACACGCTTGATGATATTCCAGCTGACAGAGTCCGAGTTGATTTGCGACGTAACTCTAACATTTCAACAGGTGGAGATTCCATTGATGTGACAGACATTATGCCAGACGATTATAAAACATTAGCTGCGCAAATGGCTAGAGCTGTTGGTGCTTGGGTGTGTGGAGTTGATTTGATTATTCCTGATAAGAGTCTTCCTGCAAGCAAAGAAGAGCCAAACTGTGCTTGTATTGAACTCAATTTCAACCCTGCTATTTACCTTCACACTTATTGTCACGAGGGTCCAGGACAAGCACTTACACCAAAAATCCTAGCCAAACTTTTCCCTGAACTTTAACCCATAAAATCTTTGCCACAATTACAGTCATCACTTGTCATTCTTAACCGTTTTACGATAAAATAAAATCAATCTTAGATAGAAATGGATTGAATATATGTCTCGACCTAGAAAAAACGGAGGAGGCCTCATTATCGCTATTATCGGGGTTATCCTTCTCATTGCTTTGCTTGAAAGCTTGTTAGAAATCATTATCCCACTTGCAATCGTTGGTGGTATTGGATATGGTATTTATTATTTTGCGACCAAGCAATCACGTCTTGAAAAAGTTAATACTAAGCAACGCTTGCAAGATTTAAAAGATAACATTCGTATTGCTGACCACCAAGTCAAACTTTTGGACAGTTATCTCGATGAAAAAAATTACACCCAATACGTTGTCAATGCGCGCCAGCTATTGCCACAAATACGTCACATCAAGTCTGAACTTAGTGAGCTCAAAGCCAAAATGGATTTAAACATCTACAAGCGTGTTCTCAAAAAAGCTGAAACTGTTGAAAAAGATATCAAATTCCAACTAGACCGACTGGATGTCTCACCAGTAAATCCTGACATTTCTGAGGAAGAAGCTGATTTACTAGAACTCGCTCCAGAGTTAGCTCATCTTTACAATAACATTCAGCAAGACCATTTGACTATCTTGAAGAAGATTGAAAATGCTGATAACAAAGAAGAACTCACTGCACTTCACGAGGCTGATATGGACCGCTTCCGCGATATTTTGGATGGCTATCTAAAAATCAAAAAAGCCCCGAAAAATTATTACAATGCTGATGAGCGTTTAGCAAAAGCGAAAACCGCAATGGAAAAATTTGATTTGGCTCTCGATGAAACGCTTCGAAAACTGAATGAAAGTGACTTAAAAGACTTCGATATCAGTCTTCGCATGATGGCTGACGACGATACAAACTTATAAGTTTAATGGGAGGGTATTATGGCTGATACTTTTAACTTTGACATTGATAAAATCGCAGATAATGCAATCACAAAAACAGACAAAACAACCGAAATCATCGTAGCAACTGATACTTCAGCAACTGGTCAAGTCTCTTTTTACGACAAACTGACCCCTGAACAACAATCAGCAATCACAGCCAAAGCTCCTGCTTTAGTTGATAATTTTGTTGCTGACCAAAATGCTCTGCTTGATTTTGGAACATCTGCTGTTGAAGAAGTTAACACAACCGTCAACCGCATTTTGGCTGAGCAAAAAAAACTTGAAATTCCACAAGTTGATGACCTGCTCAAAAACGCTAACCGCGAGTTAAACGGCTTTATCGCCAAATACAAAGACGCTAAGCCTGCTGAGCTCGAAAAGAAACCAAATTTCCTACAAAAGCTCTTTAAGCAAAGCAAAAATAGCCTGCAAGAATTCTATTTTGATTCACAAAATATCGAGCAAAAAATGGATGGTATGGCTGCCACTGTTGTCAAACAAGAAGAAATCTTGGCTCGCAACATCGTCTCAGCAGAAATGCTAATTGAAGACAACAACAAATCTATTGAAAACTTGGTTGGCGTTATCGCCTTTATCGAAGCTTCTCAGACAGAAAGTGCCAACCGTGCGCAAACTCTTCAAAATGAACTTGCAACACTTGATAGCGCAACGCCTGATTACCAAGTAAAATCTGACGAGCTAGCTCGCATGACCGAAGTCATCAATACGCTTGAACAACAGCACACTGAATACCTAAGTCGCCTTTACGTTGCTTGGACAACCACACCGCAAATGCGCAACATGGTCAAAGTCTCATCAGATATGCGCCAAAAACTTGGCATGCTCCGTCGCAACACCATTCCGACAATGAAATTATCAATTGCACAGCTCGGTATTTTGCAACAATCCGTCAAATCTGGCGTGACTGCTGATGCTATTGTCAATGCTAATAACGCTGCGCTTCAAATGCTTGCTGAAACGAGCAAAGAAGCTATCCCTATGCTCGAACGCACTGCTCAAAGCCCAACCGTTTCTATCCGATCTGTTACAGCTCTTGCTGAGAGCCTCGTCGAACAAAACAACAGTATTATCGCAGCTATCGACAACGGTCGAAAACAACGTGCTCAACTCGAAGCAGCCGTTGTAAAATCCGCAGAAACCATTAACGACTCTGTTAAAATTCGTGACCAAAAAATCGTCGAAGCCCTTCTTAACGAAGGCAAAGAAAGCCCAGAAGAAGTCGAAAAAATAAACGTCACAGAAGAAAAATAAACTAAAAAGCGAGGTTCTCCTCGCTTTTTTCGCTTCTCATTTTTCACTGCATGATTACGCTTTACAGCTCACAATACTAGCCCATCAATTTTGCTTTGTGTTATAATATTCTTATGGATAAACTTATAAAATCAATTTCAAAATCTGGTTCTTTCCGTGCTTATGTGCTTGATAGCACTGAGACTGTTAGAACTGCTCAAGAAAAACATCAAACACTTCCTAGCTCTACAGTTGCTCTAGGTAGAACGCTTATCGCCAATCAAATCCTAGCCGCCAATCAGAAAGGAGACAGCAAAGTAACCGTCAAAGTCATTGGTGATAGCTCACTTGGTCACATTATTTCTGTGGCTGATACCAAAGGGCACGTTAAAGGCTACATTCAAAACAAAGGCGTTGACATCAAGAAAACAGCGACTGGCGAAGTTGTTGTAGGGCCTTTTATGGGTGCGGGTCAATTCGTGGTTATCACAGACTACGGCACTGGTAATCCTTATACTTCTTCAACACCGCTTGTTTCAGGAGAAATCGGTGAAGATTTGGCCTTTTATTTGACTGAATCTGAACAAACACCTTCTGCCGTTGGACTTAACGTCCTTCTTAATGACGAAGACAAAGTCGAAGTTGCTGGTGGCTTTATGTTGCAAGTTCTTCCAGGTGCATCTGAAGAAGAAATCAACCGCTACGAAAAACGTATCCAAGAAATGCCAGCCATTTCAAAACTCTTGGAATCTGACGACCACATTGAAGCTCTTCTAAAAGCTATCTATGGCGAAGACGACTACAAAGTCCTCTCTGAAGAAGAAATCAGCTTCAGTTGTGATTGCTCTCGTGAACGTTTTGAAGCAGCACTTGCCACTCTTGGCAAAGACGAACTGCAAGCCATGAGAGACGAAGACCACAGCGCTGAAATCACTTGTCAATTTTGTGGCAAGACTTACACCTTTAGCGAAGAGGACTTGGAGGGACTTATCAATGACTAAACTCAGTTCCTCATTCCAAATCGGTGATGTTACCATTCCTCACCGTACGGTTTTAGCACCCATGGCAGGGGTGACCAACTCTGCTTTTCGTACTATTGCCAAAGAATTTGGTGCTGGCTTAGTTGTCATGGAGATGATTTCTGAAAAAGGTCTTCTCTACAATAACGAAAAAACCCTTCACATGCTGCACATTGATGAAAACGAGCATCCCATGTCTATCCAATTATTTGGTGGCGATGCAGATGGCTTAAAACGTGCTGCTGAGTTTATTCAAGAAAACACAAAAGCAGACATCGTTGACATCAATATGGGCTGTCCTGTTAATAAGGTCGTCAAAAATGAAGCAGGGGCAAAATGGCTCAAAGATCCTGATAAGATTTATCATATCATCAAAGAAGTCACTTCTGTCCTTGATATTCCACTAACCGTCAAAATGCGGACAGGTTGGTCAGATAACTCTTTAGCCGTTGAAAATGCTCTCGCTGCAGAATCGGCTGGTGTTTCGGCTCTAGCCATGCACGGACGCACGCGCGAACAAATGTACACAGGTACTTGCGACCACGAAACGCTGGCTCGTGTTGCCAAAGCCATCACCAAAATTCCATTTATCGGAAACGGTGACGTGCGCACTGTTCACGATGCCAAATACATGATTGAAGAAATCGGTGTTGATGCCGTTATGGTAGGACGTGCTGCGATGAATAACCCTTACATTTTCACCCAAATCAATCACTATTTTGAAACAGGTGAGGAACTGCCTGATTTACCATTTGTCAAAAAATTGGATATCGCAGAAGACCATCTCAAACGTTTGATTGACCTCAAGGGCGAAACCATCGCCGTTCGTGAATTTCGTGGCTTAGCCCCACACTACCTTCGTGGTACCGCTGGCGCTGCCAAAATCCGCGGAGCCGTTTCACGCGCAGAAACCATTGATGAAGTCAAAGAAATCTTTGACAGCCTACGATAACAAAAAAGCAGCCTGCTGACTGCTTCACATACAAAAACTGCTAAGGTACTTTGCCCTAGCAGTTTTTTT